>JAJYBO010000005.1 GCA_021778975.1 Deltaproteobacteria bacterium | reverse complement strand
CGATCTCTCTTGATTAAAGTGAATACATTTGGGCTTCTTCCATTATCCCAAACCATACATCCAAAACAACACCAAAACACATGACCATGTTCAGGAAGTTAGGCAAACGGCAAAATATAATACTTCAATACGATTGACCCTGACAAAGCCAAGTTGATCTGTGCTTCGGCTCAAAGTTATGAATGATTTATTATTGCCGTTTGCCTTACCTGAACTTATCGTTTTGAAACAATATCAGTGTGCATGTTCCATAGCGCCTGTGAAATACATGATGGACAACAGGAAAAACACGAACGCCTGAACCAGTGACACGAAAATACCCAGCGCCATGATCGGCAGCGGCGCAAAGAAAGCGCCCGCCAGAAAAAACAGAATTCCCAAAACCAGTTCATGCCCCATCATGTTTCCGAAAAGACGGAAAGAGAGAGACAGAATTCTGGCAAGGTGTCCGATCATTTCAATCGGCATGATAATGGGGATCATCCACCATACCGGCCCACAGAAATGCTTGATATACTTGACACCGTGATATTTAATACCAATGATGTGGGTAAAAACGACCACCGTCAGCGCACAAGAAAGTGTGGTATTCAGACTTGCGGTCGGAGGGAAAAAACCAGGCAACAACCCCATGAGGTTACAAACGAAAATATAGATAAAAATTGTCGCGGCCAGCGGCAACAGCCATCGCCCTTCTTCGCCAGTGACATCAACCATGAATTCTTCAATGCCGGATATCACCAATTCAAAAAAATTCTGCCCTTTCGATGGCACCATGCTGATGGTCCGCGTCGCCAATGTAGCAGCAACAATCAGAAATGTCATGACAACCCACGAATAGATAACATGGGGATAGGCATGCGCAAAATGCCCCAAACCAATTAACTCAAAGAGCTTGACGAAAAACAGATACGGATGTTCCACCTTACATTGCCTCCTTGAAAAAAATGTTTTTGATCTCGCGCAGCGTTGCCAACATAATACTGGCCACTACAACGGAAAGACCGATAAAAAGCCCCAGCGGATGGACATAATGCCCCGATATCAAAATAAATATAATAAACCCACTGAGAATAAACCTCAGATAATATTTGGCCAGAATAACATTGTGGGAAACAAGATGGGCAGGGACAAGCGATTTTTTCAACGTTCGGGACAGCATATGGAAATTGATGGTAACGATAAAACCACCAAAAAGAATTCCCCGAAACATCGCTGGCGTGGTCAACACCAATCCCCCCAGACTGACAACGGCGAAAATCAGCCAGTTGGCCCAGGTGATAAACGTTAAAATCCGTTTTTGAGTCAGGGTTGTCTCTAACTTTTCTGTCATAAGCACCATCTAATAATTTCTACTCTTCCGAATAGCCAGGGCGATATTACGATATCCGGCGGCAATTCCCAGACAAAGAAACAAAAGCGTCAGCCAGGGTGATGTTTGAAAGCATCTGTCTAAATAAACGCCAATCGCAAGCCCTATAAAAATAGACAAAGCGACCGAAAGCCCCAGGCTGCTGTAATATGCCAGCTCTCTTATATTTCGTCTGGTTTCCCGATCCATGAAAAAGAACACCCCGGTCATCAGAGGGAAGACAACGACCTTCCCGTTTTTAAGTTCCCTGCAACTAACATAGGATAATGTTCAAGTCAACGTAAAAAAATAAAAGGACCTGAAAAAGGATACGCTCATCCAAAGAAATCCGTCAATCACCCCCATGACGCTCTCGTAAAAAGTCGGATTTCAGATGGCCTCGTAAAATCTCCGTGGCTGCATTGCGCAAAATCCTTCATTATTATGGAGGATTGTTTTTGCACATAATGCCAAAAAGCGTTATGATACATCTATTATATTTGCAAAGTCTTTTATTTTCAGGAGATATGAAATAAAATGGATTCATTTTCGGAAAACGGCGCATCCGCAGACGCAGTAGAACCCAGTTTTGCCGAGCTGCTCGAATCTTACAGCTCCAGAATCACCCGTGATATTCGTACGGGAGACAGACTGTCCAGTCGTATTATTTCCATAGAGAAGGACTCTGTATTCTTTGACACAGGAACTCAGACCGACGGCGTGGCCGTAAAATCTGACTTACTGAATGAGCAGGGAGAATTTCCGTATCATGTCGGAGATACGCTGGAGCTTTACGTGGTCTCCGCCAATGAGGACGCCATTCGCCTCTCCCGCTCCATTTCCGGAACCGCCGATACCACTATGCTCAAAGATGCTTTCCACAGCGCCGTTCCTGTCAGCGGAAAAGTGACCGGCGTATGCAAGGGCGGATTTCATGTGGATATTCATCACACCCGGGCATTTTGCCCCATCAGTCAGATGGATGTATCCTATGTGGAAAATCCGGAAATTTACGTCGGCCAGACCTTTGATTTTTTGATCCTTCAGTTTGAGGAACATGGCAAAAATATTGTCGTCTCGCGACGCGAATTGATGAAGCGAGCCATGGAAGCGCACAAAAAGACATTTTTAGAAACACTTTCCGTGGGTGTGGTCTGCACCGGAAAGATTGTCCGAATCATGCCTTACGGCGCCTTTGTCGAACTGACACCCGGCCTGACGGGTCTTTTGCCAGTCTCTGAAATCAGTTGGTCTCATATCGAAAAACCTGAAGATGTTCTGAACAGCGACGACGTGTTGCAGGTAGTGGTTACCGCCATTCAACCCAGAGAAGGCGATGATCCCAAAATATCCCTCTCCGTCAAACAGGTGCTGGAGAACCCCTGGACAACGGTTCACGAAAGGTTTCATATCGGCGATCGTATTCAGGGCAACGTCAGCCGGCTGGCGCCATTCGGCGCTTTTGTGGAAATCGCACCGGGTATTGATGGGTTGGTGCATATCTCGGAGATCAGTTATAAAAAGCGGGTGAACCGCATCGAAGATTTTCTGGCGACTGGCGAAACGGTTTATGTGCTGATTAAGGAAATAGACCTGATCAAAAAGCGCATCTCCCTGAGTATCAAAGACGCTGAAGGCGATCCGTGGATGGATGTTTCCGAAAAATTCAAACCCGGTCAATCTGTGGAAGGCATTCTTCAGAAAAAGGAAAAATGGGGATATCTCATTACCCTGTCACCCGGCATTACCGGAATTCTGCCGATATCCGCCATCAGATCATCCGCGCAGGCTTCCACCGTTGAGTCCTTGAAGCCCGGTCGAGCGATGACGGTCGTCATTGACGCTATCAAGCCCGAAGAACGCAGCATCACACTGAGAATAGACGCCCCCGAAAATGACAACTGGCAACAATATACACCGTCCCGCAAACCGCTGCCGATGGGGACGCTGGGGGATAAACTTCAGGAAGCTTTAAACCGAACACAACGGAATAAATAGTATTTATGAAGTCGTCCCAAAATCGCCTTTTGGGCATCAACACATGGGCCGATTACACACGATTTTAAATTGAAGGATACGGAATGACCGATACACTTGACGCGTCAATATCTGAAATACGGGCGGATAAACCCAGATTTCTCACACAAACCCGTTTTGACGAACTGAACCTGCCCGATACCGTTTTGAACGGACTGACGGAAGCAGGCTTCATCTATTGCAGCCCCATTCAGGCGCAGACACTGCCGCTGTCGCTCTCCGGAAAAGATGTGGCCGGCCAGGCCCAGACCGGAACCGGCAAAACCGCCGCTTTTCTGGTCACGGCGCTGACACGGCTGCTGGCGGATGACGCCAGAATCTCGGGGGAGCCATCGGCGCTGATTGTGTCGCCGACCCGCGAACTGGCGCTTCAGACCTTCGAAGAAGCCAGTCTCATCGGAAAATACACGGGCCTTGCTTTCGCCCAGGTGGTCGGCGGCGTAGATTATCAGAAACAGGCGGATATCCTGAAAAACGGCGTGGACATCGTTATCGGCACCCCTGGACGCATCATTGACTTTTTTAAACAGGGCATTCTCAAAACCAGCGCCATCCGCCTGATTGTCATTGACGAGGCGGACCGGCTGTTGGATATGGGGTTCGCCAAGGATATGCGGTTTATCCTTCAGAAGCTGCCCCGGTACGACAAACGACAGACGCTTTTGTTTTCCGCAACCCTGTCCTTTCGGGTGATGGAGCTGACCTATGAATACATGAACCTCCCGGAATTCATTTCCGTCACCCCCGAAGAAGTGGCGGTGGACGGTATCGAGCAGTCTCTGTTTCATGTGGGATCCGACCAGAAACTGTCGCTTCTGCTGGGAATCCTGGAAAGAGAAACCTGGGAGCGGATATTGATTTTCGTCAATACCAAATCCGGCGTGGAATGGCTTACCCATAAGCTCAAAGGCAACGGATGGCCGGCTGAAGGCATTACCGGGGATCTGCCGCAGCAGAAACGTTTTAAACTGATGGAGCAGTTCAAGGAAGGCAAGATCAAAATGCTGATCGCCACAGATGTGGCTTCACGCGGCATCCATGTCGAGGATATCAGCCATGTCATCAATTACGATCTGCCGCAAGATCCTGAAAATTATATCCATCGCATCGGCAGAACCGCCAGGGCCGGAAAAACCGGAAAGGCCATGTCTTTTGCCTGTGAAACCTATGTATTTCACCTGGAGCCGCTGGAGGCCCTTTTGAATCACAGGCTTCCGGTCGTATGGGCGGAAGAGGACTGGTTCAGGGAAGACAAAGCCGGTCCTGCACCCCGAAACCGTTACAGTGCGGACAGAAGCAGAAAACCAGTAAAAAAACAGCGCCCGCAAGCTCCCAGACACACTGAGCACATCGAACGCACTGAACGCACCGAACGCAAAAGAGAGTTTCCGCCGTTTAAATTCATGTTCAAACGGACTGAAAATTACTTTCCGGGAACTTTCTTCGGATTTGGGCCGGGATCTGTCGAAGACACGGACATACCGGACCCGGAACCCAATGAGCCTGAAATGAACGATATACCGGTATCTGAAGATATTTCCATATTGTCAACGCCTCCGGAAGTGGAAACCGTTCCGGAAGCGGCGACGCCGGAAACGGCTCCGGAGGATTCTTTGATACCGCCTGCTGAAGCCGCTCCGGTCAAAAAGAAACGACGACGCCGGCGTTACAGCAAAAAGAAATCCGCCTCTCCGGCTCCGGAATCCGGCACTGTTTCCGAAGCACCGCCAGAAGACGGCGCCAGCGAGTAAGCACCGGACAAGTGCGGCGCCCGGCGGCGCCGCTCCCCTCTTGATCTATAACCATGACCATTGATTGCCGCAAATCGCCCCCCCCGACATATTCCCGGAAGCGCCGGATAACGCCGTCTCTTCCGGAACGCCGCCCGCGATTTACCGGAATTGTCCCCGAAATTGTCTATGATCCGGCCCTGCCCATCATCGAAAAAAAAGCGGACATCATTCAGGCGATCATTGATGCTCCGGTCGTTATCGTTTCCGGAGAAACCGGCTCCGGAAAAACCACTCAGCTTCCCAAATTCTGTCTGGAAGCCGGACGGGGCTCCAAAGGCGTTATCGGTTGCACCCAACCTCGCCGGATCGCCGCCATCACAGTGGCCGGCCGGATTGCCGAAGAGCTCAATGAGCCGCTCGGCCAGACCGTCGGCTATAAGATCCGCTTTTCAGACCATACCAGCCGTCAGTCCCGCATTCGCATCATGACCGACGGCATCCTGCTGGCGGAAACCCTGAACGACCCTCTGCTGAACCGGTATGACACCTTGATTGTGGATGAGGCTCACGAAAGAAGCCTGAACATTGATTTTATCCTCGGAATCACCCGAACCATTCTTCAAAAACGGCGCGACCTGAAGCTGATCATTACATCCGCCACCATCGACACCGAAAAATTTTCGCAGGCCTTCGACAATGCGCCGATCATCGAGGTCCCGGGCCGCATGTATCCGGTCGAAACCCGATATCAGCCGCCGGAAGCCCCCGCCCTTTCCGATGAGGCGGAAGAACCGGCGCCCCTGGAACACGCCGTCCATGTCATTCGCACCCTCTGCCGACGGGAACAGCGGGGCGATGTCTTGGTGTTCATGCCGACCGAACAAGACATCCGGGAAACCTGTGAAATGATCGAGGGCGAACGGTTCCCGAACATGACGGTCTTCCCGTTGTTCGCAAGGCTTTCCGCGGCGGATCAAGCCAGGGTGTTCTCTCCGGTGACCGGCCGGAAAATCATCGTGGCCACCAATATCGCCGAAACATCGCTCACCATTCCGGGTATCAGGTATGTGGTGGATACAGGGCTTGCCAGAATTTCCCGATATACGCCGCGCTCTCGCACCACCTCCCTTCAGGTCACGCCCATCAGCCGGAGCAGCGCCGACCAGCGTAAAGGCCGATGCGGGCGCGTGGAAAACGGGGTGTGTATCCGGCTTTACTCCGAAGAAGACTATCTGGCAAGGCCGCTTTACACCCGTCCTGAAATTTTGCGCTCCAACCTTGCGGAAGTCATTCTCAGAATGCTGGCCCTGAAGTTAGGAACCGTCACGGATTTTCCGTTCATCGACAAACCCGATTCCCGGAGCATCCGGGACGGCATGGATTTACTGATGGAGCTTGGGGCTGTCCAGAAGATGAAAAAAGGCAGTCCTGAATCGGTGGAAGATCACCTGCAACCGGGTGAAAACACCACGCCGTCTCCGCCATTTTCAGAGGCCGGATTGGCGCTGACCCATGAGGGCAGGCTGATGTCCCGGATACCGGTGGACCCTCGGCTGTCTCGGATACTGATCCAGTCCCGCGACGAAAAATGCGTCCCGGAAGCCGTGATTATCACGGCGGCGCTCTGCATCCAGGATCCGAGAGAACGCCCCGTCGACAAGGCCCGGGAAGCGGACGCCATGCACCGCGTGTTCAGCGACCCGTCCTCGGATTTTATCGGGCTTCTGAACATCTGGAATCAATTTCAGGAAGCATCCCGCGGGGAAAAACGCCTGGCGCTTCTCAGAAAATTCTGCACCCGGCACTTTCTCTCTTTCAAGCGGATGCGGGAATGGCAGGACATCCACGCCCAGCTTTCCGACATTGTGAACGAGTCCGGCCTGGGGGCTCAATCGTCCCGCCCGCCGGAGACATCCGCCCCGCCGCCGGAACCCTCTGCGTCACCAAGAACCAAGTCGTCCGCCGTGTTCGCCGCGCTGCAACAGGCGCAGGCGCAAAAGGCGGTAAGGCATCTCAAACCCGGAGCCGGTCAATCCGCTTTTTCAGAGCGGTATGGCGCCATTCACCGCGCCATTGTCAGCGGATTTTTATCCAATATCGCCATGAAAAAGGAGAAAAATATTTTCAGAGCGACACGGGACAGGGAAGTAATGATTTTCCCGGGATCCAGCCTTTTCAACAAGGCGGGCAACTGGATTGTCGCCGCGGAGATGGTGGAGACGTCGCGTCTGTTCGCCCGCATGGCCGCCGTCATCGATCCGGCGTGGCTGGAAGAACTGGGACAAGCCCTGTGCCGCTACAGCCACAGCCAGCCTCACTGGGAACGATCCCGCGGCGAGGTGGTGGCGCTGGAGCAGGTGACGCTGTTCGGACTGGTCATCGTTTCGCAGCGCCCGGTGTCTTTTGGACGCATCCATCCGGAAGAAGCCTCCGCCATCTTTATCCGAAGCGCTCTGGTGGAAGGCGACATCCTGAAGCCTTTTCCGTTTATGACCCGCAATCAGACGCTGATCGATGATGTTCTGGAGATGGAAAACAAGATCCGGAGAAAAGGTATCCTGATCAGCGAAGACGACCTGTTCGCATTCTACCGGCGGCGTATTCCGGACCATATCTGCGATATCCGGACATTTCAGAAATTTCTCAGGGATCACGGCCAGGAGCATCTTTGCATGACACAGGAAGACATCCTGCGCTATGCGCCGGATCCTGAGGAATTATCATTATATCCGGATCAGGTGAAGCTCGGAAATCACCTGTTCGACTGCCTGTATCATTTCAGGCCGGGCGCTCCGGAAGATGGTCTGACCGTGCAGATACCATCGAAGACCGCCGCCGCGGTTCCCCGGGAATCGCTGAACTGGATGGTTCCGGGGCTTTTCCGCGAAAAAATCGAAGCCATGATCAAGGCGCTTCCCAAAACCTCGCGTAAACAGCTTGTTCCTGTTTCGCAGAGCGCGGAGATCATCGCCCGGGAAATGCCCAGAGGCGATGGAACGCTGGCGCACGCTCTCAGCCGTTTCATTTATCAGCGGTTCGGGGTGGACATCCCCGCATCCGCCTGGTCTGAAGAAACACTCCCGGATCATCTCAAAATGCGAATCGCCATCACGGACACGGAAGGCAACATCATCCACAGCGGCCGGGATATCGCCGTTCTCGACCATCAGCGCCCTGAACCGATCTGTCGCAGCACGCTGAACATAACTCGAAAAAAATGGGAGCGCACCGGAATCATGAACTGGGACATGGAAACCATTCCCGAATCCATCCCGATTCCGGAAGAAGGCGGCGCGAACGGTGTGGCCTTTCCGGCGCTCTCGGCCAGCAGGGACGGCAACCACAACGGCGTCACGCTGCGGCTTTTCGAAGATGCGGCTGAAGCGTCCGAACACCACCGTTTCGGCGTATCGGCGCTGGTGGAAATCATACACCCCCGGGAAATGCAGTTTCTCCGGAAATACCTGACCATTCCCAGGAATCGCATCCTTTCGGCGGAGCGCTGGGGCGGCGCCGCCAAACTCCAGCGAAAATTGTATCAGACCATCATACAGCGCCTGTTTTCCAGGGATGTCCGCACGCGGGAGGATTTCCAGGCGCTTGTGGAAAAAACGCTTCCCATCATGCACACTTATGCAGCGACGCTCATGAACGCCTGCCTCGATGTCCTTGACGCCGCGGCGGAGGCATGCGGCGTCCTGGAAGGCCTCATCCAGAATCACCCCGGCAACACCGTCGCCCGACAGTTCTGGGCGGGTCTCGAGAAACAGCTCGATATTCTGGCGCCGGACGATTTCATGATGCAGTACGCACCCGAACGCTTTCCCGACCTCATCCGCTACATTCGGGCCATCGCCATCCGAGGCCAGCGCTCCTGGCTGGATTTTGAAAAAGACCGGCTTCGGGCGGAGGAAATCCGGATACTGTCCGACCGGCGGCGGGCGATTGTTGAAGCCCTGTCTCCTTATGCCACCGATGAGAAAAAAAAAGCTGTCGAAGACCTGTTCTGGATGATCGAAGAATACAAGATATCGCTCTTCGCCCAGGAAATCAAAACAGCGTTTCCGGTTTCACGCAAACGCATTGAAAAAGCCTTTGAAGCCATAGACCGGATGATATAGCGAATCACCGCCTGTCAAATGGCAACCAGCTCGTACTCCCGCGTTCCAAGTCCGATTTTTTCTGCATATTCAAGCTGATAAATGCCATTGACATCCGGATAGACGCCTCGGAACTTGTCTTCACCCGGCGCGGTGTGGGTGGTCAGACAAGAACCCGGATTGGCGGGTTCTCGGTTTACCAGATCAACAGACGCCTGATCTATGGCGACGGGATCTAACGACGCGACCATACCGATATCCCGCACAATGGGGGCATCATTGAACGGATAACAGTCGCAGGCCGGAGAAACATTGGTAATAAAATTGACGAACAGGGATTTTCCGGTTTTATTTTTCAGCACAGCCATCGTGTATTCCACCATCTTTTCCAGAAATCCGGGAATATCCTGATTCCACTGAACCTGAATGGCCTCCTGAGCGCAGATCAGGATACATTCGCCGCATCCGATACACTTAACGGCGTCAATGACGGCTTTTTTTTCCACCAGAGACAGCGCTCCCTGTGAACAGTGCGTCACACATTCTCCACATCCGATACATTTTTTTCGTTTGACGGCCGGAGAGAGTTTGGAATGTTGCGCCATCTTTCCCTTGCGAGAGGCGCATCCCATTCCCAGATTTTTGATCGCGCCGCCGAAACCGGACAGCTCATGTCCTTTGAAATGGGCCAGGGAAATCAGGGCATCGGCTTCCACAATTTCAGAACCGATATACGCCTGGTGAAAATTCTTCTGTTGAATATCCACCGCTGTTTCGCTTTTTCCGCGCAAACCGTCGGCGATAACGATGGGGGCTTCTACAGAAGCATAGCCAAAACCGTTATGAAGGGCGGTCAGCAGGTGAGACGGCGCGTCGCTGCGTGTTCCGGCATACAGAGTGTTGGCATCGGTCAGAAACGGGGAAGCGCCTTCCGCCCTGATCATTTCCACCACTTTTCGAACGAATACCGGGCGGATAAACGCCGTGTTGCCAGCTTCGCCAAAATGCAGCTTTATGGCCACCAGATCCCGTTTGTGAAGTTGGGACGCCAGCCCCGTGGTCGTTATGAGTCTTCCCAGTTTGTTCACCATATTTTCTTTATGCGTCGTTCGTAAATCTGCAAAATACACTGTACTTTTCATATCAGGCCTCTCCTGTTTTCGTGTGTCGGCTTCATGCCGCCGTTTATTTGCAAGTGAATGGACATAGCTACCAAAATCGCCGTCAATGTTCAACATCCAATCACGACACCATTCGCAGCGTTTCGGCGATCCGCCAGGCCACACGCTGACCGTCTATGGCGGCGGATACGATGCCGCCGGCATATCCGGCGCCTTCGCCGCAGGGGTAAAGATTTTCCACCTGAGGGTGCCTGAGGGTCGCATTGTCGCGGGGAATCCGCACCGGAGAACTGGTGCGCGATTCCACCCCCAGCACCAGCGCTTCTTGCGTAAAATACCCTTTCATTTTGCGGTCGAACAGACGAAATGCCTGTTGCAACCTTTTGCGGATGTCATCGGGAAACAACGCGTGCACCTCTGCAGAAACCACTCCAGGCCGATAAGATGATTCCGGCAGCTCAGACGACGCCTTCCCGGCCACAAAATCCGTCATGCGCTGGGCTGGCGCCTTCAGATGACCGCCACCGATCCGGAATGCCTCCTGCTCGATCTGTTTCTGAAAATCAACGGCCGCAAGTGGCCACTGCGCCTCAGACAGATGATTCAGCGGCATGTCTTCCAGCCGCACTTCCACCACAACGCCGGAATTGGCATAAGGAGCATCCCTGGCCGAAAGACTCATGCCATTGATGACCAGTTCTTCCGCCGCGGTGGATGCGGGCACGATGAACCCGCCCGGACACATACAAAACGAAAACACCCCCCGGTTTTCGACCTGCTCCGCCAGACGATAGCTCGCGGCGGGCAGCGCCGGATGCCGCGGGCTGTGATGATACTGAATGTGGTCAATCAACGACTGCGGATGCTCCACCCGAACCCCTATCGCCAGCGGTTTAGGCTCGATCCGGATATCTTTTCGAACCAGCAGTTCAAAGATATCACGGGCCGAATGACCGGTCGCCAGAATCAGCGCATCCGCGGCGACCGTCTCCTCGTGATTCACCTGAACCCCCCGGACATTGTCGCCATTCATCAGGATATCCGTCACCCATGCGTCAAAATGAATCTCGCCCCCCTGCGTTTCGATGACTTCTCTTATCGCTCGGACAACGCGGGGAAGCCGGTTGGAACCGATATGGGGATGGGCGTCCACACGGATGTCTTCCGGAGCGCCCAAAGCGGTCAGCAAAGAAAGTATCCGGTGAACATCTCCCCGTTTATGAGAACGGGTATAGAGCTTGCCGTCCGAATATGCGCCGGCGCCGCCTTCTCCAAAACAGTAATTGGAATGGGGATGAACAATGCCCTCCACATGAAGGCTCCGGATGTCTTTGCGCCGCGAAACGACATCTTTTCCTCTCTCCAGAATGATCGGGCGAATTCCATACGCCAGCAGTTCCAGCGCCGCAAAATATCCCGCAGGCCCGGCGCCGACGATCACCACCCGAAAATCTGTGGATATAGGCCTGAACTTCACGGCCTCCAGCGTTCTTTTCTGCAGCGTTTCTCCGGAGACCATCTCTATATCGAGTAAAAAACGAGGCCGCTTTTTTCGGGCGTCAATGGATCTTTTCAGAATAACATAGTCTGTGGTCGCATCATCGGCAAGGTGAAGCTGTCGCCGAATCAGGCCGCGGATGGCCTCCGGATCGCCGATATCATCGGGATCCACATAAAGCGAAATATGGGCATTCATAGGGTTTTCTCACGAAAATACGGATCGGAAACATCAGGAAAACAGATCATAGGTGTCTCCTCCGGCATCACTGCTCCCTTATGAAAGCCAGACGCCAGAGGATGTTTCAACACACAGCGAGGTGATTTAATTCAATTCCGCCATTTTGCGGGCGATTTGGGAAAATGCTTTGGATACTGGAGAATCCTTGTAGGTCTGGTGATAGGCGCATCCGGTGTCTCCGCATACCACGACTTTTTGATCGAACGGAATCTTGCCAAGAAATAAAATACCGGCGGCCGCCGCTGTTTTTTCGCCCCCGCCGGAGCCAAACAGATCAATCTGCTCTCCACAGTGGGGACATGAATATCCACTCATGTTTTCGATCAGGCCAAAAATACTCATATTGACCGTCTTGCAGAAACTGATGGATTTGCGGACATCCGCCAGAGACACTTCTTGCGGAGTTGTCACAATAATGGCCCTGGCGTCGGAAATGGTCTGAGCGATGGTCAACGGCTCATCCCCCGTCCCCGGCGGCGAATCAATGATGAGATAATCCAGTTCGCCCCAGTCCACATCGCCAATAAATTGCTTGATGGCCGAATATTTGACCGGACCTCTCCATATAATGGCGTCATCTTTTCCGGACATCAGAGATTCGATGGACACCACTTTCAGATTGTCCGAATATTTCATGGGGCTTAGTTTCTGCTGCTCCGTCACACCGAGCATCCCCTTCATGCCGAGCATCCGGGGGATGTCCGGGCCGTGCAGATCAACATCCATCAACCCCACCTGAAACCCCTCTTCCGCCAGCGCTACGGCCAAATTGACCGATGTGCTGGATTTCCCGACCCCGCCCTTGCCGCTCATGACAATGAACTTGTGCTTGATTTTGCCCAGTGCATCTGTGACGGATGTATCCTGATCGACCTGCTGCTCTTTTTTCTTTGCGGATGACGGGCATCCGCCTCCTGAAATGTATTCCATTGTTTTCCTGCCTCCTTTAACACAGCGTAACGTATGATGTGATATGTGCAATCCGAATCACTGCGGATACAGTTCATAAGCGGACAGGGTGGTTTCAGCCGGTCGCAACCATGAAAATTGACCGCCCCCTGTTCCCTGCTTCTTTGGTTTCCAAATCGGAAGTATGGTAATGAAAAGAAAGATGTCAACACAGAAAAGGGCGTCATGAACCCGATATGTATGATCTCGCGCCGATATACCGCTGCCTGTAATATCGGGCGGACAAAGAATCCATTCGGATTTTTTTGCCTTTTCCCGGTGCATGAATGAAACGTCCATCACCTGCATATACGCCGACATGGGTTACAGTTCCATGCTGGTTGCCTGAAAAGAAAACCAGATCGCCTTTTTTCAGATGATTCCATGCAATCGGATAGCCGGCGGCATACTGTTCTCTGGAGGTCCGGGGCAGATGTAATCCGTTCAACTGATAAGCCGTCATGGCAAGGCCGCTGCAATCGAATCCGGTATCCGGAGAGCAGCCGCCCCACAGATACGGCGTACCAATGAAATGCCGTGTTGTCTGAACGATCTCGTCTCGCAGATATCCGGCGCCCCCCAAAACAGCCTGACGGTTGACGGCATATTCTTTGGGAGCGACGATATAGAATGCTTCGATGATCCCGGATGCTTTCAAGCGTACAGCTTCCCGCATCGCCAGGTTTCGGGTGTGGAAGTTTCCAAAGCGCACTTTGAACAGTCCCGATTCCGATTTGAACCAGGTGGCATCCAGTCCTCTCGACGCCAAAATATCCGCCAGTTGGGCCGCATGCTCCACCACAGAGAAGGCGCCAACCTGAATGGTATATCCCATATGCTGTAAAGGGGTTATGGCAGAGGGCTGGGGAGCGTATGGGCGATACCCGCCGGAATGCGATTCATACCCCGCACATCCCGAAAGTACAGCGATCATCCCCCCGATCACCAGGGAAACATACAATGAACGGAAAAGGGGTGGATATTTCTGGCGCATTGACATTTTTCGGATGGTTTCGTAATAATCGCCGAACCATTCAAGACAGGCGACGAATTTCATGACAGAGGATATATATAAAGTTCAGCTCGAAAATATTTTTGAAGGTCCGATGGATCTTCTGGTGTATTTGATTCGGAAAAACGAAGTGGATATTTACGAAATTCCCATCTCTCTGATTACGGATCGCTACCTGGCGTATATCGAATGGATGAAATCCATGAATGTGAATATTGCCGGCGATTTTCTGGTGATGGCGGCAACCCTTGTTCAGATCAAGTCCCGCATGTTGCTGCCGACATATGGTGCGGCGGAGGATGAAGACCCGCTTCAAGAGATCACTCGACCGCTCATCGAGTATCTGCATATCAAATCGTCCGCACAGCAACTGAACGGCAGAGATTTATTGGGAGAACACGTCTTCTCCCGATCTCATGCGGCATCGCTGCAACAGGGACTGCAGGAACGTGAGGTTCAGGTAGATTTGTTTGACCTGATGCAGGCATTTCAGCATATCCTGGAAAATCTGTCGTTTGAATCTCTGGATGTGGTTCCTGAAAAACTATCGGTTCAGGAACGCATGACGGAAATTCGGCTTCTGATTCAAATACATGGCACATTGACATTCCACGAGATGCTTGAAGGGATATCTGAAAAATCCATGGTGATCGTGACCTTTCTGGCCATTCTGGAAATGGTGAAATGCTGCATGATTCGGGTGACTCAGCATGTGGATACGGGAATCATCCGGGTTTTTCTGATAACCTCCGGTAATTTCATCAAATGAAAGGCGAAACCTCCTCAAGGGACACTACGCCGTCGTTAAAGATGATCCTGGAAAGCCTCCTGCTCGTTTCTGAAGAGCCACTGACGTTGGACAGGATCAAGGCGGCGCTGCCATTCGCCGATATCAATATCATACGGGATACCATACAAAAACTGAAGGAAGAATACAACCACACCGAACGCGGCATTCACATTGCGGAGGTGGCCGGCGGCTATCAGTTCCGCACCCATCCGGATTGTGCGGTCTGGATCCGCAATCTTCTCAAACCGTCTCCGCAACGTCTCAGCACGGCTGCGCTGGAGACTCTGGCCATTGTGGCATACAAGCAGCCCGTGATGCGAAGCGACATCGAACACCTTCGCGGGGTTGACGCCGGCGGGGTCATACGGATGCTCCTCGACCGAAAACTCATTCGGATACTGGGAAGAAAAGAACTTCCCGGCAGGCCGCTGCTGTATGGCACCACGCGGTTTTTTCTGGAAGTTTTCGGTCTCAAAGACATCAAAGACCTTCCTGCACCCGGTAACATCGTAACAGAGGTAAATGGGAACACATCCACCTGAAAAAAACACCACGCCGTGATAAAAATGCTTGACTTTGAGGGCTTAAAACCGCTAAGAAGAGGCCAACATAATTTGTCCGGGCGGTTAACTCAGCGGGAGAGTGCTACCTTCACACGGTAGAAGTCGTAGGTTCAAACCCTATACCGCCCACCATTAAAAATCAAGGGGTTATGATGAAAGTCATAGCCCTTTTTTGATATATGCCCCCCTTTTGATTCCTCTCTTCCAGCAGCCGGGGCGCACCCTGTGGGGTGCCCTTCACGATGGTGTATTCCGTATCGAAGATTCCCCCTGGTAAAGCACCCGGTTGGGCGATAGTTGACAGAAAAACGACCATACTGTACATAAAGACAATACGGAGATATACCCACACGCTTAACCTGTACCGGCGCGCGGGTCAAACTTGCTGAAAAGGAGAGATCGCCATGAAAAAATGGAAGTGTTCAGTGTGTGGTTATGTACACGTCGGAGATGAACCCCCAGAAAAATGCCCTGTATGCGGCGCGGATCGCAGCATGTTCAAAGAATTTATCGAAGAATCACCGGCGTCATCCGACACCGAAACAACACCACCTTCTGATGCAGATACGCAATCCGCAACACCAGGTACAGCAGAGCCGGCGGCCCCGCAAAATATTGCCACCCCAGAAACATCGCCGGAGTTCGAATCCACTCTTTCTCCGTTCAAAGCCGCTTTTCAGAAGTATTATGAAATCACCACCCGCCTGATGGTCAAATATCACGCGCATCCCATCGCCGTCCATATTCCCAATGGGGTATTGCCGGTGGCCTTTCTCTTTTTAATCCTTTCGATCATATTTCGATCGAAAGGGCTTGAAATCGCTGCATTTTACAATCTGGTCATTGTGGTGCTGGCCATGCCCAAAGTTGTTTTTTCCGGATATAACGACTGGAAACACCGGTTTGGCGGCAACATGACCAACGTTTTCATGACCAAGATCGTCTGCGGCTGCACGGTATTTGGTCTGGGAGCAATTCTGGTGATCTGGCGGGCAATCAACCCGGAAATTATTTTTTCGACCACCGGATTCAGGTGGATATACATGCTCATTTATATGCTCATTCTGGGGGCCGCCACTGTGGCCGGTTTTCTGGGAGGAAAGCTCATCCGGTTTCCAGGAGATTGATGATTGACGGCTTCGTAAAAAGTCCGGGTGCTGCGTTGCGCTGCATCCTTCGTTGTTGCGGCGTACCATAAGGCAACTCACATGAATTATTATACCGCAGGGGTGAACTTTGTGTTTGCCCTGAATCTCATGTTGCCAGAGGGCGATCGCAAGGATCGCCCCTACTTATTTTCATCGGTGAGGCTGATGCCTTGTCGTAATGGTTGATGAACAGTTTATCATGAAATGTATTGAATCGGATGATTCTCGAAAACTGACGGAAGGGGCAATGGCGGACGACGCCGTATTTGCGTTTGACTGCAACCCAAGTGTATCCTGTTTTAACAGGTGCTGCCACAATCTGAACCTTTTTTTGTATCCCTACGATGTCATTCGATTGAAACATCGTTTAAAAATGTCCTCAGATGTTTTTTTGGAACGGCATGTGGATGTGGTGCTGCGAGATTCCTGCTATTTTCCGGAAGTGCTGCTGAGCATGGCAGAGCTTCCGGATAAGCCCTGCCCGTTTCTGTCGCCGTCAGGATGTTCCGTGTATGAAGATCGTCCGGAAGCCTGCCGTATGTTTCCGGTGGAGCAGGGCGTCGTCTATCACGCGGCGTCCGGCGTCCGGCGAAAGATACACTTTTTCAAGCCCCCGGAATTCTGTCAGGGCGCCAGAGAATCCAAACGGTGGACTGTTGACGCCTGGATACAGGACCAGGGCGCCGATGAATACAACCGGATGACCCGGCGGTGGTCCGAGGTCAAATATTTGTTTCAGTCCGACCCCTGGGCAGGAGAAGGCCCCAATGGTCAGCGGGGAAAAATGACGTTCATGGCGGCCTACAATATGGATCAATTCCGGAAGTTTGTTTTTGGAAGCTCATTTTTGAAACGCTATAAAATGGCATCCACGCTGCGGGAAAAAATCCGAAAAGACGATATCGAGCTGTTGAAAGTCGGCCTCGCCTGGATAGAGTTGTTGGTATGGGGGAAACCGTCGTCGCTGCTGCGGCCTGTCAAAAAATAACCTTCCAGTAGGGGCGATCCTTGCGATCGCCCTCTGGCTCTGGCAACATGAGATTCAGGGCAAACACAAAGTTCGCCCCTACGGTATAATAATTCATGTGAGTTGCCTCAACGGTTACACAACACCTTTGGGCATCGGAGCAACGGTTTCGCCCCCCAGAACATAGCCGCCGTCTATCCGAAGAACGCTTCCAGTCATAAACGGGGCGTCTTGAATCAGAAAGCGCACCGCGGCCGCCACATCCTCTATCCGCCCCATACGGCCGAGCAGCGTATGAGCGATGATCGCCTGTTGTTGATCCTCCGTCAGCAGGCCCCAGCCCCGCGTATTGCTTCCGTGACGGGTTTCCACCATGCCCAGCATGATCTCGTTGACCCGGACTTCGGGTGCGCCGATTCGCGCCCAGGTTTCTGTCAACAGCGATACGCCTCTGTTGGCCGCGGCATATCCATCGTTAAACACATAACTGGCAGGCCCGCTTCTTCCCACAATGCCGGCGATTGAGGACAGGTTGATGACAGCCCCCTCTCCGGATGCCTTCAAGTGCGGCAGCGCCGCCTGAAATACCCACCACTTGGCCCGAAGGGTGGTGGCCATTTCCAAATCCCACTGATCCGGAACATACGGGCCGTGTACCACTGGCCAGCCGCCGCGCTCGATATTGTTGATCAAAATATCCAGCCGGCCAAACCGCTCGATGGTCTTCTGAATCAGGGCCGGAATGGCGCCAGTATCCAGCAGGTTGGTCTGAACGATCATGATGTTGGCGCCAAACGGCGCCATATCGGTTTTTAGCGCCTCCAGGCTATCTTCCCAGTCGAAATAATTCAGAACGACTTTAGCCCCCTGACGGGCCAGTTCCAGCACAATCCCTTTTCCAATGCCTTTAATGGCGCCCAACACCAGCGCCACTCTGTCACGAATTTTCATTCAAGGTCTCCAGATATTCCCAGCGATTGCAGGCAGTTTCGATCTCATTTTCCAGAGCTTCCAGACGCGCTCTGGCATCCGCGACTTCAATCCCCGAACGCTGATAAAAAGCGGTATCGGACATGATGCGATACCACTCCTTTTGTTCGGCTTCAAGATCCTCTATTTTTTGAGGCAGGGATTCCAGTTCTCGCCGTTCATTGAAGGTGAGGGTTTGCGCTCGTTCCCGACGGGGACGCTGCTTTCCGGATTTTGAAACCGACCCTTCGGACGCCGGCGGCCCCGGGCGCACGCACTGACGCAGCCAATCGTCATAGCCGCCCACATATTCACCGACGCACCCACCGCCCTCCAGCGCCAGCGTTCCGGTAACGACATGGTTCAAAAACGAGCGGTCGTGACTGACCAGAAGCAGCGTTCCGGCGTAATCGAAAAGGACCTCTTCCAGGAGATCCAGCGTTTCCATATCCAGATCGTTGGTGGGTTCATCCAGCACCAGAACATTGGATGGTTTCGTAAAAAGTTTGGCCAGCAGAAGCCGGTTGCGTTCGCCGCCGGACAGAATCCGCACCGGAGAGCGGGCGCGTTCCGGAGAAAAAAGAAAATCTTGCAGATAGCCGATGATATGCCGGGATTTGCCGTTGAATGTAATGGTGTCGTTGCCATCCCCGACGTTTTCGGCCACTGTTTTGTTTTCATCCAACTGTGCGCGGAGCTGATCGAAATAGGCGATTTCAAGGCGGACGCCATGTCGGATGCCTCCCTCGAACGGCGGGATGTCTCCCAGGAGCAGCCTCAACAGCGTGGTTTTTCCAGAGCCATTCGGCCCGATGACGCCTATCTTATCCCCCCGCTGAATGACGGTGGAAAAATTCCGAATTACGGGTTTCTCCGGATTATACCCCCCGGTCACCTGATCGGCCTCTATAACCAGTTTTCCAGATTTTCCGGCTTCCTGAGCCTGAAGACGGGCAGACCCCAGACGGTCTTGACGCATGCGCCGTTCTTCCCGCATCTGTTCGAGCGCGCGCACCCGGCCCTCGTTGCGAGTGCGCCGCGCTTTGACACCCTGGCGGATCCAGGCTTCTTCCTCCGCCAGTTTTCTGTCGAACTGACGCCGCTTTCCGGTTTCCGCTTCGAGATCGGCCTGCCGCCGCCTGAGAAAACTTTCGTAATCGCATGAATCATCCGCCAGAAATCCTCTGTCCAGCTCGAAAATCCGCGTGGCCAATTTTTGCAAAAACATCCGGTCATGTGTGACAAACAAGAGTGCGGCGCCCTGTTTGAGCAGAAAGGTTTCCATCCAGACAATGGCGTTCATGTCCAGATGGTTGGTTGGTTCATCTAACAGCAGAATGTCCGGATCCTGCGCCAGACATCCCGCCAACAACACACGGCGTTTCAGACCTGCGGAGAGCGCTTCGAAGCGGGCATGGGGATCCAGTTCCATACGGGACAGCATTTCGTCCGCCCGTTGCCGCCGTGTTCCACCGTCATCCAGTACCGCCGCATTCGAATCATTCGACCCGCGGGCGACAATGTCTGTGACGGTTCCGGACAACCCCTGCGGCACATCCTGAGGCAGCATGACCACACGCAGCCCCTGTGAACGGATAATGTCTCCGCTGTCCGGCTGGAGATCACCATAAATCAGGCGCATCAACGTGGTCTTACCGGTTCCGTTTCTGCCGACAAGCGATACCCGTTCCCCCCGTTCGATCTGAAAATTCACCCCGTCGAGCAGGGCGTTTCCCCCAAAAGCGATACTTACATCCTTGAATGTTATCAGTGCCATAATCTTTATTAAAATAATCCGAAGTTTGACTTTTTACGAGAGAATCATAATTGAAATCGCCGGCGCTGCCTTCCATGCCGAAAGGCTACCCCGCGATCTCAGGAAATTTTATATGAGTTACGGCAATTTACCATATTTTCTCTCCATAAAGCAATGTCCCCGAACAAACGGGCAAGAGCACCCGGTCACAATCCCAAACATGAATAAATCGTTCTGGATTATTATTTCACAATTATGATATAGAGCCGGCGTATATATACAGAACCATCATCGAGGAATCGTCATGCCGACAATCCGTCATCGTTTTTTTTACACATTTTTTTGCTATGGATATGTGATATTGCTGGCAACAGGCCTCTGGGGGCTTCAGGCAACTTCCGCAAGAGCGGAAGACAGCACGGAAACATTCAGATCGCTTCAGGACAGATTGACCGAAAGCGGCTTTAACGCCAATAAAATACAATCCCTGTTTCAGAAATCATCCGTACATTTTGAACCCCGCACCGTATCGCTGTTTTTTATCCACAGCGAAGCCAGGGTCAACTATGACCAGTTTCTGTCTCCAGAATCCATTCAGAATGCGCGGGATTACATGCAGAAGCATATTGCAGATATGAACGCCGCGGAGCAGTCCCTGGGCGTATGCAAAGAAGTCATTACCGCCATTATGCTGGTCGAAACCCGCCTGGGAACTTATCTGGGCAACACTTCGATCCTGAACACGCTGTCATCGCTGGCGGCATTAAAAGATCCGGAACTCCGAAAAGTGGTGTGGGACACGATTCGACCGGAGCGCCGGCCCGAAAAAGCGGCTTTCGAGGAACGCGCCGAGTCCAAATCCGCATGGGCATTTCAGGAACTCAAGGCGTTTTTAACCTACACCGCCAGAGAGAATCTGGACCCAACATCCATCTATGGTTCATTTGCCGGCGCTCTTGGCATTTCCCAGTTCATGCCCAGCAACATCCTGATGTATGCGAAGGATGGCAATCATGACGGTAGAATTGATCTGTTCGACCCAAGCGACGCCATCATGAGCATCGCCAACTATCTGAAGCATTTCGGCTGGAAACCGGGAATATCTCATGAACAGGCCTACGATGTCGTTTATCATTACAATCACAGCCAGTATTACG
The DNA here is from genome assembly GCA_021778975.1 of Deltaproteobacteria bacterium. GTDB lineage: Bacteria > Desulfobacterota > Desulfobacteria > Desulfobacterales > Desulfatirhabdiaceae > RAAP-1. The sequence goes on along the minus strand of JAJYBO010000005.1, from coordinate 4,116 downwards.
TGAATACCGTGCTGAAAATCATGGATATTCTGAAAGGCCAGAATGGACCTTCACACAATTAAAATCGTACTGGGGCTTAGCGTACCGTTTCTGCTGATGACGCTCTGGGCTGTCATTCATGCGGCTCAAAAAGAGTTTGGAAGCCTGCGGGAAAAAGTCATATGGGTGGTCATTGCCGGCATACCGTTTATCGGCTTTATCTTCTATTTGATGTTTGGCTTCCCGAGAAAAATCAAACCGGGCGATTCCGTGAACAGTGAATGAGGTGGCAGATACAATGGAAAACCGTCATTTAATGCTGGGTAACCAGGCAATCGCCAGAGGGCTGATCGAAAACGGATGTTCGCTGGCAACTTCCTATCCGGGAACTCCGGCTTCCGAAATTCTGCCAGAGGTGGTCAAATGGGCGCGGGATGAACATCTCCAACTTCACGCCCAGTGGGCTGTCAACGAAAAGGTGGCTTTCGAAATCGCTTACACCGCCAGCCTGACCGGGCTTCGCGCCGTTGTCAGCATGAAACAGGTGGGCCTCAATGTGGCGTCGGATCCGCTGATGAGCGCCGCCTACATGGGAAATATCGGCGGTTTTCTGATAATCAGTGCAGATGACCCCGGCCCCCATTCATCCCAAACGGAGCAGGACAGCCGCATGATGGCCATGATGGCCAAAATTCCGGTTCTGGATCCGGATTCTCCGGAGCAGGCCAAAGACATGATCGCATGGGGATATGCCCTGTCCGAAGCGTTTCAGATTCCGGTCATGCTGCGCCCCGCCACGCGGGTCTGTCATGCACGCCAGGATGTGGCGCACGGCCCCATCATATCCCTGGACAGAACCCCGGCGTTTCAGAAAAATCCGCCCCGATGGGCCGCCACCCCTAATTTCCGGCTTCAACTGCATCATGCGCTGGAGAAAAAACTACAGGACATATCCCAACACGCGGCCACCGCTCCGATTCATTGCAACCCGGAGGTCATCGGCGACAAGGCCATCGTGGTTTCCGGTGTGGCCGCGGCGCATGTTCGAGAAATTCTCAAAGACCTCCATTTGTGGGATAAAATATCGCTGTATCAGGTTTTGCAACCCTATCCCCTGCATACATCGTTTATCGAATGCCTTGAAAAGAATGGTTCCGAAATCCTGGTCATCGAGGAAACCACGCCGGTGATCGAAATGCAGATCGGAAACCGCCGCAGCGTCCGGGGAAAAATAGATGGGTATGTACCCGCAGTGGGAGAGCTGCTTCCAGAAGCCATCGAGAAAATCGTGGCCGGATTTGCAGGGGTTTTGTCCGCCCCATCCATATCGCTTCCGCCGGCAAAACCGGGAAGACGCCCTACCCTGTGCGCCGGATGTCCGCATCGCGCCAGCTTTTTCGCCATCAAAAAAGCCGCGCCCAAAGGCATATACACCAGCGACATCGGCTGCTACACCCTGGGCATGAATCTGGGCGCGGTTGATACGTTTATCTGCATGGGGGCGGCCATCAGTCAGGCAGAGGGCTTCTATCAGGCGCTCAAAAACGAACCCAAACGTCCGGATATCATCGCCACACTGGGAGATTCCACGTTTTTTCACGCCGGTATTCCGGCGCTGATTGACGCGGTGGTGCAAAATGTCCGCTTTGTGCTGGTCATTCTCGACAACCGCACCACCGCCATGACCGGAAATCAGCCCACCCCTTCCAGCGGCAGGGGCATTGCCGGAGAGCCGACCATTTCCGTGGATATCGAAGCGCTGGTGCGGGGCTGCGGGGTCAAATTCTGTCAGACCGGAGACCCTTACGATGTGCCGGCGTTTATCTCTCTTGTCAAGACAGCGATAAAATTCAGCCGGGAAACCGGGCCGGCCGTGGTGATCTCTCGCCGCCCCTGCCTGCTCGACCGCACCCAGCCGCCGGAAACCCGTCCTCCTGTCATCCGGGTGCATGTCACGGAAAATTGCGATGGATGCCATTACTGTATTCAGCATTTCGAATGCCCGGCGCTGGTGACGGACAGCGATGATGCTCCGGTCCGCATTGATCCGGCAGGATGCAGCGGTTGCGGCGTCTGCATTCATGTCTGCCCAAAAAAAGCGATAACAATATAACCAGGCGAAACATCATGGAATTATCGGTAACACCCCCCATACACCAGCAAATCATTGTCAGCGGCGTCGGCGGACAGGGCGTCCTGCTCATTACCCGCCTTCTGGCAGAAGCCGCTATGATGAAGGAATGCCGGGTACTGACTTCCGAAACACACGGCATGGCCCAAAGGGGCGGCACTGTCGTGTCGCATCTCAAGGTGGGCGACTTTTCCAGCCCCCTGATCCGCCCACAGGCCGCGGACGGCCTTCTGGCGCTTAAACCCGAAAATATCGCGCAATACAGCCGCTTTGTAAAACCCGGCGGATGGGCCGTCGTCAACAGCCCCGCGGCAATTTCCGGATACACCGATTTTTCTGTCATATCGGTGGATGCCGACACCGACGCCAGGGCTATTGGTAATCTCAAGTCCGTCAATCTTATCTTGCTGGGAGCCGCCCTGTCGCGCACATCAGAAGGCGTTCCGCTGCTGTTCTGCAATTACCCCAACATTCAGGCGGTGCTGCACCAACAGTATCCAGACGCGCCGCAAACGCTCGAAAAATTTCTGATCGCCCTCAACGCCGGTTTTTCCTCATGCCGATTTTTCTGAAGTTATTTCAGTTTCTGATCTCCGGCTTAACCACAGGAAGCACTTATGCACTGATCGCCATAGGGTTTTCCATCATTCACAACGCCACCGGCATCGTCAATTTCGCTCAGGGAGAATTTGTGATGCTGGGCGGCATGTTCATGATCACATTTTTCACGGTTCTGAAAATCCCCATGATCCCCGCCTTTTGTCTCACAATCATCTGCGTGGCCCTTGTCGGGCTGATCCTGGAAAAAGGCCCTCTGGCGCAGGCCAAATCCAAAGAGATTCTCAATCTGGTCATGATTACCGTCGCCGCTTCCATTGTCATAAAAGGGCTGGCCATGATCGCCTGGGGAAAAAGTTCCATGACGCTTCCCGCTATTTCGGGTGAATCACCGTTGTTGATTTGGAAGGCCGTTGTCATGCCCCAAAGCCTGTGGATATTCGGCATTACCCTGGCTGCGGTGGGGATACTCAATATCTTTTTTAGGAGAACCCGCACCGGAAAAGCCATGCGAGCCGTGTCCGCCAACCGCCGGTACGCCATGCTGGCGGGTATTCCGGTTCAGCGGATGCTGGCGCTTTCATTCTGTCTGAGCGCGGCGCTGGGGTCTGTCGCCGGCATTCTCCTGACCCCAATCACCACCATTTCCTATGACGCGGGGGTGATGCTGGGGTTGAAAGGGTTTTCCGCCGCCATTCTTGGCGGTTACGGCTCCATGACCGGCGCTGTGGCGGGAGGAATCCTGCTGGGTGTTATGGAATCGCTGGGGGCCGGTTTTATTTCGTCGGAATATAAAGATGTTATGGCATTTATGCTCCTTCTGATCGTCCTTTTTGTCAGACCTTCCGGTCTATTGGGCGACGGTCTGATCAAACGGGTGTGACACGTGTTCCGCTCCTCAGAAAGACTTCGACTGACGCTGTTTTCCCTCTTGATATGCCTGCTGCCACCGGCACTGCCCAACAATTATCTGCTCATGACCATGAACATCGCCGGCCTGAACATGCTGATCGCCACCGGGCTGAACCTTCTGATGGGATACGCCGGTCAGACGTCCCTGGGCCACGCGGCGTTTTTCGGTATCGGCGCCTATCTCTCCGCCATTCTGACCACAACCTTTCATGTACCGGTCTGGCCGGCAATGCTGATCGCCCTGCTTGCAACCGCCGGTGTCGCTGCCGCCATCGGTATCCCCACCCTCAAGCTGGAAGGCCATTATCTGGTGATGGCAACGCTCGGCTTCAATGTTATCGTTTATATCGTTATGGTGCAGTTCAGCACCGTCACCGGGGGGCCATCCGGTCTTGCCGGTATTCCTCATCCGAGTATCGCCGGCGTTGTCTTTGATTCGGATATCAAAATCTATTACCTGTTCTGGAGTATCGCCATTGGCGTTCTGATGCTGTTCCTGAATCTGGTGCATTCCAGAACCTGCATGTCCGTGTCAG
>JAJYBO010000179.1 GCA_021778975.1 Deltaproteobacteria bacterium | reverse complement strand
TGACCCGCCCCAGGAGCCGTAAGTATGCACAATGTCTGTAAGCCAGTTTTGCGCCACATTTTGCGCCCTGTCCAGTGTGACCACATCCGCGGATGCAGCTCCGACAACAATCAGCGTCAGCAACAAAAATAACACGCATAATTTTTTGATCATAAAAGTTCCCCCTGTTCTCTATGGTTATGACAAAATCAGAAGCAGACAATATCAAGGCTGTAGATACGGCCTGTGCTCTATTGGACATAAAATATATTCAAAGTCAAGGAGAATCACAAAGGCGTATAAAATCACAAGGCTGCCAGAAAAAATCTTCAGTATTTTCAGGATATGACCGCGCGAGAAATACATATTCCGTTGTCATTTGGGCATGGCTGTAGTAATAATGACACCTTGATAAAAGAATCCGCTTGTTCGGACCGTGTTACAACATATTCTGGATGGAATTTATGCTGATCGGTATCAACCCTATCACGCCTCAACAGCGACTGATCGCCAAAGTTGTGGATATCCTGAAAGACGGGGGCGTTATCGCATACCCTACCGATACGGTTTATGGTATCGGATGCGATATCATGAACAAAAAAGCCATTCAGAGAATTTATCAGCTCAAGCAGCGGGACGCATCTCAGCCATTCAGTTTTATCTGTTCAGACCTCAAGGATATCAGCGATTACGCCAAAGTGACCAATTACGGCTATAAAACCATGAGACGCCATCTTCCGGGTCCTTACACCTTTATCTTAGAAGGCTCCAGACTGGTTCCCCGCATCATGCTGACCAAACGAAAGACCGCCGGTATTCGGGTTCCAGACCATCCTATCTGCATCGCTCTGGTCAAGTCGCTCGGCAATCCCGTTATTTCGACAAGCGCCACAGCACCGGATGGTTCCATTTTCGACAATCCGTCCCTGATTCACGAACATTTCGGAAAACGTCTGGACATGGTCATTGATGGCGGGCCTGTATCCGGCAACCCATCGAGCGTCGTTTCGCTGATTCATGACGAACCGGAAATCATCCGCAGGGGCGCGGGAGAGTTGAGCGCTTTTGATTTATAGAAAATGAAATCCCAAGATGTTGTCTCATCCAAAATCTGGACAGGCATTTCCCCCTGGATACTGATTGGCGCGGTGGTAATTCTGCTGCCTATTTTTTCGTTCATTACAATCGAAAACATCAACCGTCAGAAAGAACACACCGAGCGGCTGCTGAAAGAAAAAGGGGCGGCGCTGATCCGCTCCTTCGAAGCGGGTACAAGAACCGGTATGGTGGATCGCTGGGCGGGTTTTCAGCTTCAGCGACTGTTGATCGAAACCGCGCAGCAACCGGATATTGACCATCTGATCGTGACAGATGTTTCCGGGGTCATTGTGGCCAGCAGCAATCCGGAGCAAATCGGCAGAACTTACGGAAAAAACCTGGATTTGGAGGCTATTTCCGAATCTCCCAACATCTTCTGGCGAATTATTCCATCGGACAGCGGCAAAAAAACGTTTGAGGTTTACCGGCGTTTTACCCCCACCCGTGTTCCAATGGGAATGGGAAGAAACCGCTTCAAGAATGGATTGCGATTTCGTCCTATGATGCCATTTCCAGAAGGACCACCTCGTTCCGAAGAACATGGTCAGCCTGAACATGGCGGACTTTTTCCTTTTCCCACGCCGCAGGGCGAAAATGTTCGCCGCGTCATATTTGTCGGTCTGGATATGCAGGGCATCGAAGAAGCCAGGCACTCCGACGATGTTCACACGGTCATCATGGGGATTGTCTTGCTGTTTGTCGGTTTTGCCGGCGTCATGCTGCTCCTGATGGCCCAGAATTACCGGATGACCCGCGCATCGCTTTCCAGAATCAAGGCGTTTTCAGACACGCTGGTGGAAAACATGCCGATCGGGCTGATTGCGCTGGATCCGTCGCTGACTGTCACATCGTTCAATCAGGTAGCGGATCGTCTGTTGAATCTGTCTCAGGTCTGTGCGACCGGAAAAAGCGCCGGCGACGTGCTGCCTTCCATTTTCTTAGATCTTTTACAGAACCCGGATATTCAGCAGCGGGTCATCGAAAAACAGATTGTCTGCCGCACCACCGGCCATCCGCGTCTGCCGCTGGAGGTGAGCGCCGCCATGCTGACGGATGAAACCCGTGAATTTATGGGATATGTGCTGATTTTCAAGGACTTGCAGGAAGTGCAGTCGCTGCAAAAAGCACTGGCCAGATCTCAGCGCCTGGCATCCATCGGCAGTCTTGCCGCCGGCGTTGCACACGAGATCCGAAACCCCCTGAGTTCCATCAAGGGCTTCGCCACATATTTCCGGGAACGTTATGCCCATGTTCCGGAAGATTGTAACATTTCGACCATCCTGATCCAGGAAGTGGATCGCCTGAACCGGGTCGTCAGTCAACTGCTGGAGTTTTCAAGACCTGTTCGCATCTTCCGGCGAAAAGTGTCCATCGCCGACGTGATTCAAAGTACGCTGAAGCTGATGGAACGTCAGGCCGGCGCACACAACATCGAAATGCACTTGCAGATGGATGAGGGACTTCCCGAAGTTTCCATTGATCCAGATCAAATCAGCCAGGTACTTTTAAATCTATTGTTGAATGCAGTCGAGGCCATGCCCGAAGGCGGGGTCATTGACATCCATGCGTCCCAGGATCAGGATCGGCTGGTGATTCAAATATCCGATACCGGCCCCGGTATCGCCGAAACCGATCTGTCCCGGATATTCGATCCGTATTTCACCACCAAGCCGGCAGGAACCGGGTTGGGGCTGCCCATTGTCCACAACATCATCGAGGCGCATGGCGGCGATATCCGGATTGAAAGCCATACCAGAGGGGGCGCTGTAGTCACAATCCGTCTTCCCATCGAAAGTTCTGTGTGAAATGAAGAAAAAGCACTGTTCCATTCTTGTCGTGGATGACGATACCGCTCACCGCACCATGCTGCGCACGCTGCTGGGCGGATGGGGCTATGACATTACGGAAGTCAATGACGGCGGAGTCGCCATTGAAAAGGTTCAGGAGCAGCCCTTCGATCTGATTCTAATGGATGTTCGGATGCTGAAAGTGTCCGGCATCGAGGCGCTGGGTCGCATCAAAACGATCAATCCGTCCATACCGGTCATTATCATGACCGCCTATTCCTCTATCGAATCCGCGGTGATTGCGCTGAAGGCCGGGGCTTACGATTATCTGACCAAACCACTTGATTTCGATAAAATGAGAATTACCATCGAACGGGCCATGGAACACGCCCTGCTTCGGGAAGAAAACCGCCTTCTCAAGCAGAATATGGGGGAGCGATTTGACCGGCGCAACATTATCGGTCAGAGTGTGGGGATGGAACGCCTTCTCGACACCGTGGCGCAAGTGGCGATGTCCGAGGCCACGGTTCTGATCCATGGCGAATCCGGAACCGGCAAAGAGCTGATTGCAGGCGCCGTGCATTACAACAGTTTCCGGAAAGCCGGGCCTTTTGTTAAAATCAATTGCGCGGCCATCACCGAAACGCTGCTGGAATCCGAACTTTTCGGTCATGAAAAAGGCGCCTTTACCGGCGCGGATCGCCGAAAAGAAGGCAAATTCGTACAGGCCAGCGGTGGAAGCCTGTTTCTGGACGAAGTCAGCGAAATGTCCCTGATGATGCAGGTCAAACTGCTGCGGGTGCTTCAGGAACGGGAAATCACCCGGGTGGGCGGTGAGCAGGTGGTGCCGATTGATGTGCGTCTGGTCGTGGCTACCAACAAAGACTTGATGGCGATGATCAACGCCGGTCAGTTCCGCGAAGATTTGTATTACCGGCTGAATGTGGTCAACCTGAATCTGCCGCCGCTGCGAGAACGCCGGGAGGATATCCCACTTTTGGCGCAGCATTTTCTGGAGAAATTTTCAGAGTTGAACCGCAAATCTATTAAAGGATTCACCCCGCAGACCATGGATCATCTGATACGGTATGACTGGCCGGGAAATGTCCGGGAATTAATGAATACGGTCGAAAGGGGGGTCGTGCTGTGCCGTGGAGAGTATCTGGACGATCAGGTGCTTCCAATGTTGCCTCATGTCAGTGTCCGGACGCCGCTGCTTCCCCCTGAAACCATCAACAGTGATATATCGTCTCTGGATGCTGTCGAAAAAGCGGCCATTCTCAAAGCGCTGGAAGCCGCCGGCGGCAACAAAAGCCAGACCGCCAGACAGTTGGGGATCACCCGAAAAACCCTTCACAAAAAACTGAAAGAATACGGAGTAATGCCCTGATGACATCGTTCAACCATTATTTGTTCCGCTGTCCATCCTGTCACGCCCGTAATCGGATATCAGCGGCCAACGCCGGTCAGACCGGAAAATGCGGTAAATGCGGTGGCGCGCTGAATACGGCTGATTTGTTTCTCCAGCAGCCGCTCATGATTACAGACGCCAACTTTGATGAAAAAGTGCTGCGCGCCCCCCTTCCGGTGCTGGTGGATTGCTGGGCGCCCTGGTGCGGGGCCTGTAAAATCGTTGCGCCGGTTATCTCGGAGCTGTCAACGGAATTCAAAGGCGTGTTTCGGATCGGCAAACTGAATGTGGACGCCAACCCTGTAACCGCCGCCCGATTTGATACCCGGAGCATTCCCACCCTCTTGATTTTCGATAACGGGCGCTTGAAAGATACGCTGGTGGGCGCCATGCCCAAACCACATATTGTTCAGAAAATGAAGGAGTATTTGCCATGACATTGCGTCGTTGTGTACAGATGGTCGGTGTTGGAATGGGAGTGATATGCGCGATACTGACGGTTCTTTCTGCGGATGTCCGCGCTGAAAAACTCCAGGTGGTCGCCAGTATTTTTCCGATTGCCGATATGGCTAAACAGGTGGGAGGGCCATTTGTGGATGTGACTGCCCTGGTGCCGCCCGGCGCCAGCCCGCATACATTCGAAATCAAACCTGGTCTGGTCAAAGCCTTCAGTAACGCCAAAGTATTTTTCATGATCGGCGCGGGCCTGGAATTTTGGGCGGATCAACTGATCCATGCGTCCGGACAGCATCTGACCACAGTGGTGCTGTCCGATGGTATGCAGTTGATGAGATCCGTGGATCCCGACGCGGACGAGCACTCAAAACCACAGGCAGGCGGGGCGGCATCCACGGGAGCGCACAGCGATCTGGCGGCCAATCCACATATATGGCTCGATCCGGAGCGGGCGGAAGTCATGGCGCGCCGGATGTGTCAGGCGTTTTCAACGGCGGATCCCGCCCATACTGCGGATTACGAAAAACAGACACAGGCCTACCTGTCGCAATTATCCGCGCTGGATACCCATATCAAAGAAGTGGTCAGCCGCTTCAAAATCAAAGATTTCATTTCATTTCACCCTTCATGGGATTATTTTGCCGCCCGTTATGGTTTGAAATCGGCAGGCGTGATTGAAAAGACCCCCGGCAGAAACCCGACCCCCAGGGAAATCGCCGATATCGTCGCCATTATCAAAGCCCATAACATCCGGGCGGTTTTTGCCGAACCCCAACTAAACCCCAGGGTGGCCGAGGTTATCGCCAGAGAGTCCGGGGTGAAGGTTTTGATTCTCGATCCCCTGGGAGAGCCGACAATTTCCGGACGCGATAGCTATATCGCCCTGATGCGCTATAACCTGCGCCATATGAAGGAGGCTATGGAGTGACCGCAGCGACAGTGCTTCAATCGCCTGAACAACCGGTGTCTTCTGATCAGGACGTTTCTCTGGATACGCCGCTGGTGGACATTTCGGATGTATGGGTTAAATTCGACGGAAAATGGGCGCTTAAATCCATCTATCTGAAGTGTTATCCCGGTGAAATTTTAGGGATTGTCGGCCCAAACGGCGGCGGGAAATCTACCCTGCTGAAGGTTATTCTGGGGTTGATACAACCGGATAAAGGTACGGCGCGGCTTTTTGATCGGAAACCCGGCAAACAGAGCCGGCTGAATGTCGGTTATCTGCCCCAGGTGTCTCATGCCGAACGCTCGTTTCCTGTAACGGTACTCGATGTCGCTCTGATGGGGCTGTATCAGCAACTGGGGCTTTTTTCACGGGTGCGAGCGGTTCATCGTCAGAAAGCCCTCGAACAGCTCGACCGGGTGGGCATGAAAGAACATGCCGCCAAACCGTTCGGCAAGCTTTCCGGGGGGCAACAGCAGCGGGTTCAGATCGCGAGGGCGCTGGTGTCCGATCCGCGGCTGCTGGTGCTGGATGAACCTTCCACGG
>JAJYBO010000178.1 GCA_021778975.1 Deltaproteobacteria bacterium | reverse complement strand
TTTTGAGCTGAATAGTTACGTCTGGATTAGTATATGTATTGTCTAATTTAGCCGACCTTGGAAGCAACTTTCGTTGCCATATGCTTGCATCTTTCGCGTAAACAACAATGTAATCGTGCATATCTGAAAAATGGCGAGCAGAATTTTTCACTGTAAAAATTTTTTGCCATATAATCGTTGTGATGAAATTTTGTCTACCAAAAAGCTCATCCATCATTACTTTAAAATAATGATTTTCATTATCATCTATCGTTATCCAAATACTACCATCGTTTGACATCAGCCTCCGGATGATCTGCATCCGTTCCCGCATCATCGAAAGCCAGATGGAATGTTCAAGTCCGTCATCATAATGGGTGAAGGCGCTGCCGGTATTATAGGGCGGGTCAATGAACACGCATTTGACTTTCCCAGCGAAATCCTGCTCCAATGCCTTGAGCGCCAGCAGGTTGTCGCCGAAAATGAGCATGTTTTCAGCGGATTTATCCCCGTATGATTTTTCCGGGTCTTCAATGAGAATTCGGGGTTCCAGCACCGGCTGCTTGTCCTTGCCGATCCAGGTCAGTTCCAGTTTCTGTTTGGACATGATTCCTCTTTGTGTTTTTCGTTTTCCGCGTGGCCGTTCATTCAATTTCAACCACGAAGCGCACGAAGCAGCATTTTTCGTGTTCTTCGTGGTAATTTTTTTTGTAGGAGCGGGCCGCGCCCGCAATGATCGGCCCGTTCTATCGATCATTCCAGCAATCGCAGGCATGGCCCGCTCCTACAGGCAAGATACTGTTGATACCGAATCATGATGGCCGAAAACACGAACATCCCCGCGCACATGCCGTTCGGGGCCGCCATAACAGCCGGGGTAAATGAGGCAAGGAGTCGCTGTTCTTCCGGAGAAGGGATAAACTCCTGTTGAAATAAAAGCAAGTTATCCGGCTGGTGTCAATCATTAAGTACTTTTCCCAGAATTCAGACAATCAGCCACCCATAAAATCGCTTGACTTGCCTGCTTCGGTTCATTAATCATTGATGGACAACTTCGTAAAAAGTCCGCTTGTTGCGTTGGCATCCCTCGTCATTGCAACGTACGACGAGTGCGCTTCATTCCTTGCGAATTTACACACATTACCTGCAAACTTTTTACGAAGCCATCTGAAATTCGACTTTTTACAAAGGCATCAATCATGGCCACTGACCGAAATTTGAAGCAAAAACGAAAACGAGAAGAAACCCGAAAAAAAACCGCTCTGGAGCGTGAACGAATCAGTCAGCGAGAAAAAATCGAAGATTATAAGCGCCACACCTCTTATTTGCTGCATGAGCATAATTGGGGAGATGCCCTTCGTTACGCACAGAAAGGGTTAAAACTGGCGCCAACAAATGCTTGTTTCTTCGATTATGCCTGTCTGGCCGCATCTAACCTAAAAGATGATTTGACACTTCTGAAGCTGATGATGCTGGGGTGGCAGCAAAACAAGATCACCCATGTATGCAATGCCCTGCTGCTGGCAGACCTGATATTTCAATACCAGAATAAAGAAATTGAGTTGCTTCAGGAAATATTCACGGCTGTTCTCACAGACCTCAATCGGTTTCAAGACGCGCTGGATGTGAAACAACGAAAACAGGCTGAATACCTGCTGGCGCAAGTCCAGCGGATGATAAAAAACAAACATATCCAATCAGACAATCCTTCCAGCCAGGATCCCCCTTCATCAACACCACCGGAAGCTCCGGCGCGTCCAGAAGCGTTGAGCCATCCACCGGATGATTCTGTCAATCAAACAACAGGGGATGCTCCGCCGGAATTACTTCCCGATCCGCACGTCCAGTTTGACATAGATACGTCCGATTTTCTGAACGTCATCGTTTCAGGACGCTGCAGTGATATCCGCGATCTGAATCTGACCTTGAGCGCCTACCGGCTGGGATTCCGCAGCTCCTACGATCAGTTGATCTGCCTGGGCGCCCTGATTGGGGTGGAATCCTTCTGGCATCAGCAGGAAACCGCCAGGAAGGTGCTGCGGTCCTTTCGCGGTCGCGCCATTCTGGCCGATGAGGTGGGCCTTGGCAAAACGATTGAAGCCTGTCTGATTTTAAAGGAATATATCCTGCGCGGCCTGGTGAAATCAGCCCTGATCATAGTTCCCAGTTCACTTATCGCCCAGTGGAAAGAAGAGCTGTTATCCAAATTCAATATCGAAGTCGTCACCTCTACAGATCCCTTGTTTCGGGATGACCCGGAACAATTCTGGCAGGCCCCTTTTCTGCTGGTTTCCCTCCAGACCGCCAGATCTCGGCGGCGGATGGACGCAGTATGCGCCCGATCCTACGATATGCTGATTGTCGATGAAGCCCATCATCTGAAAAATCAGACAACCCTGAACTGGAAACTTGTCAACACGATTCAAAAAACCTTTCTGCTGCTTCTGACTGCAACGCCGGTTCAAAACAACCTGGAAGAACTTTACAACCTGGTGACGCTCCTGAAGCCGGGCCATCTGAAAACCCGAAAGGCGTTCAAGGAACAGTTCGTTGCCCGGGGAAACCCGACAGACCCGCAGAACCGGGAACGGCTTCGTGAGCTGCTAAAGGAGGTCATGGTCCGAAATACGCGATCCGCTTCCCAGATCCATTTGCCGCCTCGTTTCGCCACTACGGCGAAAATAGTTTCGGCACAGGAAGAAACACTGTTTTATCAAGAACTCAGCCGATTCGCTTCGACGGTTGCCGAAATGAACATGCCGTTTTTAAATCGCATGGTGCTGAGAAAACTTCTGGAGGCTGCCGGTTCTTCTCACGCCGCAGCACTGGCTATGATCGAGCGGATTGATATCTCCCGTCCGGATGCCGATATCGCGTCTCGCATCCAGCAACTGTTGAAACTGGGCAAAGCGATCAAGGTAAGCGCCAAAGCGGTTCAGGTCATGGACTTCCTGCAGGCGTCCGCCGATCAGAAGATCGTTTTCGTCAACCATCTCGCCACGCTGTCCTATCTGCACGACATGATTCAGCGCCGGGGCATTTCCTGCGTTGTGTATCAGGGATCCATGAGCAGCGAACAGAAAACCGCCGCCATTCAGTCCTTTCGCAACGGCTGCCGGGTTTTGCTTGCGACTGGAAGCGGCGGCGAAGGCCATAACCTTCAGTTCTGCCATGTCCTGATCAATTACGACCTGCCCTGGAACCCTATGGAAATCGAACAGCGCATCGGAAGACTCCACCGGATTGGCCAGGAAAAGGCCGTTGAGGTTTATAATTTCTGCCTGAGCGGTACGATCGAAGATGAAATTCTGGAAATTTTAGATAAAAAAATCAATATGTTCGAACTGGTTGTCGGAGAAGTTGACATGATTCTGGGCCGGCTTCAGGGAGATCAGGAATTCAGCGATATGGTTTATGAACTCTGGGTGACCCACCCCGAGGAAGCTGAGCGAAAGAAGGCCTTCCATGCGCTGGCGGCCCGCATCAAGCGCGCCAGAACCGCCTATGAAAACAGCAAGGAACTGGATGAAAAACTTTTCCATGAAGATTTTGGAGTCTAACCATGATACTGGATTCGGACCTGGCCAGGTTTGCTACCGATTTTCTCGAAAATAACGGCGGATTGGTGGATACTGATTCCGACTGCCTTCACGCGCTGCTTCCCGCGGACTTGTCCGCTGCTTTAGATTTTCCAGAGGAAGTACGCCTGGGCGGAGATGATTATCCACTGCTCTATGGCAGCCCGATTCTGGATCGTCTGGTTCACGCAGCAACCACAGATATCCCGGTTGTTTACGGCGCTATCGCCATTCCCTACATCAAAAAGGCTGGATTTGATACGGCCGTTGCCCATGATTTGAGCTTTGGCAACGGAAAAGTCCAGATCGGCGTGCGCGCGGAGACCCGAACGTCCTATATGGTCATCACCGGCCGTTATATAGCCTTGAGCGATGAGCGCAAGGAAGGTCTGATGCGACTGACCTTTCACGAACCTTCCGGTGCAATTATCGAAAAATTTGAGAATTCGATCACGGATTTTGAATGTACGTATTTCCGGCAAGACACCCTGCCGCCACAGTTTTCAAACCGCATCGGCGCATCGCTTCAGACAGCTCTGAAGTCACTTCAATATTGCATCGCTGAAGACATGGCGCCCTTTACCGCCAGTATGCGCCGAAGACTTCACCGCGATGTCACCAATACGCGCGAGTATTACCGGTCTCTGGCCGAAGAAATGCGGGTATCCCTTGCTCACCCCAACCTGAGTGACACCCAGCGCATGGAACGACAGCAGAAAATCAACAGCCTGCCTGCAGAAGCGGAACGAAAGATTGCGGATCTGCAGCACAAATATGATATCCGAATTGACATTCGCATCTGCGCTGCAGAACGGTACATTGTGAATGTCGCACAGCTCATTCTGACCATTCTGTATCGAAAGGCCACCCGGACACTGCCCGTCTTTTACAATCCGGTCACTCAGCGCATTGATCCCCTGGTCTGCGAATCCTGCCACAAAACGACGCGGCGGATATTTCTTCAAGACAGCAAAACCGGTTTTATTCTGGTATGCCCCGAATGCAGCCGGGCATAAGTCTGATGCTCTCGTAAAAAATCGAATTTCAGACGACTTTGTAAAAAGGCCGCAGGCAAGACGCGCAAATCCGCAAGGCGTGATGCGTACTTATGGTGCGCCGCAACGACGAAGGATGCAGCGCAACGCAGCATCCGGACTTTTTACGAAGCCGTCAATCTTTATGACGTAAATCCCTCATTAAAAATCCGCTGATATTTTTCCGGCATGGGACACTATCTGTCCCACACCATGAGTTATTATCATTTCGAATGATGTTAATGGCTTTAAAAACACCGGATTAAAGGAGGAAAAAAATCGTCATGACAACAACACCGTTCAATCTTGATGAAATCATCCATTTTTCGAATACCCGCCAGCATCATTATCTGTACGCGCACAAAGTTATCGCGGGCCTGTCGTTAAGGCGTAACAAGACATTTCTTTCCATGCTGACAGACCCAGATTCTGACCGTATGCTGGCTGATTTGTGGGATGAAACGGCAAAACAAGTTCCTGAAAATCAGGTGATGCCTTCCGATGGTCTTAAATCCTGCCCGTTTTTCAAAATCAACGATAACTATTTGCTCGCCATCATCACATTTCCACCGCCTCAAAAGCCGGGTGAAGCGATCTATGCCGGAATCCCTCTTCACCGTCAATCCGGTGCAACCCGCTACATCATGCTGGAAAAATCCTCTAAAGGATCAAATCTCTGTGAATGGACAGCGGATGGTCAGCATAAAATACTGCCTCAGAGCCTATCCGTTAAAAATGAAAACCTTTCATTCAGAGAATTCGCCGCATTGCTGATGCAAGACTTTTGCTGAACAAACGGCAATGTCAGCTTTTTTAAAGCACAATTGATGCCCTCGTAAAAAGTCGAATTTCGGACGGCTTTGTAAAAAGTTCGCAGGCAAGGCGCGCAAATCATGAGGAGTGAGGCGTACTGTGATGGTACGCCGCAACGACGAAGGATGCAGCGCAACGCAGCATCCGGGCTTTTTACGAAGTCGTCACGAATCATTCAGAAAGAAACGCAAGACAGCCCATCAACTCGCATCACTGATTCTTGTTGAAAAATTTTCTTGTACTTCTCTCGAATCCGTTCAATGCGGCTGTTGTTTTCAGGGCTAAAAGAATAAAACAATATCAAAAGCTTCGCATCTTCAATAATAAGTCTCCCCGTCGAGTCCTCAAACTGACCTTTTGCGTTTAACAACGTCAGACCATTCGGAAAACGGGGGGTTACTTCAGTGTTTACAAAATTCTGGAATTCTTCTTCGGTCACCCAACCATTTGGCTTTGACAATCCAAAATACAGCTCCGTCCTGAAATAAACTTTTTCATGAAACTGCTGTTTACAGAACTCCGGTTTACTCCAGGTCTCCGAAGGAATCTGTTGTTTGGAAATATCAAGCGAGCATCCACTATTGAGAAATAACCCGGCGAATACAAGGATGCAAATTATAAAATGCCGTAAATCATTCACGATTGATTCCCCAACCATCAATAAAAAAAGGGATTATCCATACGGATATCCCTTTGACTTTACTGGCGCGCCCGGAGGGATTCGAACCCCCGACCTACGGATTCGAAGTCCGGCGCTCTATCCAACTGAGCTACGGGCGCAGGCGGAAAAACAAAAAATGGGGTGAGTGAAGGGGCTTGAACCCTCGGCA
>JAJYBO010000177.1 GCA_021778975.1 Deltaproteobacteria bacterium | reverse complement strand
TGTCAGAATAAGGAATGCGAAGATCACGGTATTCGTGGTAAGGGCAACCTTAGTTTCCGGGGTTGGAGTGGACGAGAGAAACGTATTCGGATGATCTTTTGCTGCACGTGCAGGGAGCGCTTTTCTGAGCGCAAGGGAACGGTGCTGGAACAAAGCCGGTTGAGCAAGGAGAAATCCATATCCATTCTGGATCACATTCGGGAAGGCTGTGGAGTTAGATCCACAAGCAGATTGGTCGGGGTTGACAAGAATACCGTGACTCGATATGTGCGTGTGGCAGGAGATCATGCCATAAAGATGCACAATGCATTGGTTTCTGTATCTCCTCAGACCAAAGAGGTCCAACTTGATGAGAAATGGAGCTTTGTTGGTAAGAAGAAAGATGAGGAAAGTGAGAAGGATGAAACGGCAGTTCTCTGCTGTGGGCAAAACTGGGATCATACAGCTATCGATGCCGAGAGCCGTTTGTTGATCAGCCTTATACCCGGAAGAAGGACAGCGGAAAATTGCCTCAAGTTGATTGAAGATGTAAAGAAACGAACTGGGGGTCGCACAGATATACTGATTACCAGTGATGAGCATGCTCCTTATACATCTGCCATTGAACAGGTGTATGCGCAAGAAGTTCCTCAGCCCAAACGCCCTGGACGAGGTAGACCCCCCAAGCCCAAAAAGATGATGCCGAAGAATCTGTGCTATGCCACGGTGTGTAAGAAAAGAGAGAAGGGACGGGTGGTTGATGTGGTCAAAACGATCGTGTTCGGCACAGTGACCTTGTTGCTGAACTTTCTTGGAATTTCTATGGCGAGTAACACGATCAATACCTCGTTTGTGGAGCGAAACAATGGTACAGATCGAGCTCAGAACGCACGAAAGGTACGCAAGACTTATCGCTTCTCCAAGGACTGGGATACACACAATGCCGCATCCTTTTTCATCTGTTTTAGTTACAACTTCTGTTGGCCTGTTCGGACACTCCGCCAAAAGGATATTGAAAGTAATTGGCACAACCGGACACCGGCAATGGCAGCAGGCCTCGCTGATCACATATGGTCTCTGGAAGAATGGCTCTGCTATTCTGTCCCGGCTGGTTAGCCAAATTCAGACACCACCAAATTTTTGCTCCGCCAGGGAAAAAATTTCCGCGGCCTGGCGGAACCCCTCTATTTTGATCTTCTGGTAGTTGGAGGAAGCAATCGCGCCGTTTTGCCGGGAATTTTCCACCAGCCCCGTACATTTGTCATGGAGCTTTTTACTTTCTTCGATGCGTTTTTGAATGCTTTCAACCTGGGCTGCCGGAAAGCCCAACGTCTTACAGAACGCCGGATGGACGGTGAAAAAAATCATGCCGCCGACGATGAACAGAAACCGCGTGATCTTCATAACCTGCCCTGATTGCCTGTCGCCTTGAACATGGTATCCATCCCACGCAACATTTTACCCCCCGGATTGTTTTCACTTGTAAAAACTTCGGTACTCAGCGATATTATCGCTTCTGGAAGGGTGCTTATACACAAATAAACGCCATGTCAAGCCTGGTGTTTGCAAACGTTCATGACGCGGATTTCTCACCCCCCACATAACGTAAGTGCCGGCTCAACGATTTGACTGCTTGGCGATACATGCGACCCAGCGGGTCGCTGGTGATCCCATATCCTGCCCTTTTTCAAACGGAGGAACGATGATGGATAACGTAATGCGTGAAGCCAAAAAACTGGCAAGCATTCCGGTGGATGTCGCTCTGGAATATGAAGACAGGAAAGACATCATGATGGAAGATGTGAATCATCACCTCACGTCCCATCCTGACATCGGCGTTCTTCTGGGGCAAAATCCTCTGGCGGTCATGTACGACAATCACCGCAACCATGCGATGTTCATGGTCAATGTTTTCAAGCTGAATGCCTTCGAGCTGCTCGCAAAGACCCTGGTATGGGTGTATCGCTCCTACCATGCCCGCGGGTTTTCCTACGACTATTTTCCCCTTGAGTTGAACGCCTGGATACAGGCGGCGAAGAAGCACCTGACCCCATCTGCGGCGGAAGCCGTCGGAAAAATATACCAGTGGATGCTTGACAGGCACAAAGACATGGTCGTGCTGTCTCAGATTCCCGCCGACCCCTTCGCCGCTCTCAATCCGGTATTCGAAGATAAACGGCGGCTGTTTCTGGCCGCTCTCCTGCGGGGTGATTCGCGGGAATGTCTGCGGCAGGGATCAGAATCCGCCACTTCAAAGAAGTCTGTGGAGGATTTTTATCTGCAGGTGGTTCAGCCATCTCTTTATGCTGTCGGGACATTGTGGGAAACAGGGGATATTTCCGTGGCTCAGGAATATCTCGCAAGCGCCCTGGTGGCCCGTGTCATGGCAGCGGTCGTAAGCCCGCTTTTAGAACTGATAACGCCTCCCAAGGGCAGAGCCGTGGTCACAGCGGCCCCCAACGAGCATCATGAGCTCGGCGCATGGATGGTCGCGGATTTTTTCCGCATGGATGGTTGGGATGTTCACTATCTGGGATCAAACACCCCCGAAGCGGATCTGCTGAAATTTCTGTCGGATGTAAAGCCTTTTCTGGTGTGCATTTCCGTTGCCGTGTCTTTCAATCTTGAAAAGGCGCAGCAGCTTATCGCAGCCATTAAAGCAGACCCGGCGTTAAAAGATATACGAGTGCTGATCGGAGGCTATTTCTTCCAGTCGGTTCCGGACCTGTGGAAAATAACCGGCGCCGACGGCTGGGCGATAGATGCCGCCGCAGCCGCCAAAACAGCCCGCGACTGGCGGACGAAAGACCAGCAATGAAAGCGGGTTACATCATGAATTCAGTCCATCCTCATAAATCCACGCCGAAGGCGGCGCCGCAGAACGGGCCGGGCGAGCTTACCCATTCGTGGTATTCCGAAGCGTTTTGGCAGTACATCGAAACCCTCAGCAGCATTGCTGTCGTCATCCTGGATACCCGCAAAAACATTCTTTATGGCAATCACGGATTTCTCAGGCTGGTCGGTCTGAACGAAATAGAAAGCGGCAGAAATATCGAAGAATTTCTCATCCCGGAAAGCCGTGACGCGCTTACTTTTCCCAAAGCGCATGGTTTCGAAGAAACCCGGCTCAATTTCAAAACAGCTTCCTCCATTGTTCATTCGCTTACCTGCTATACGTTCAATGCAAGAGATGGTCTGGTGCTTTTCTGTGAAAAGCCCATGCCGCTGGCCAGTGAGGTCATCGAAAAGATATCCGATCTCAATACGGAAATCTCAAAGATCGCCCGAGAATTGCAGCACAAAAACCGTGAACTGGAAAGGGCCAATGCGACCATCACCCGATTGATGAATACGGATCCGCTCACAGGCATTGCCAACCGGCGTTGTTTCATGGAAAATTTCAGCCGGTTCTTTTCCGCTGCCGTGCGCCATGACGCCCCGCTGTCTCTGGTGATGGCCGATCTCGATCATTTTAAAAAAATAAACGACACCTGGGGGCATGACGCCGGAGACGAGGTGTTGAAGGCATTTTCAGGAATCTTGCGGGATGCTTCACGTCATGAGGATGTCATTGCACGGTTCGGCGGCGAAGAATTCATTGTGGCGCTGTCGCATACGGACCTTGCAGGGGCCATTCATTTCGCGGAAAGGGTTCGGAAAACCCTGGAAAGCTCAGTCATCGGAACCGCGGCAATCACCGTGACCAGCAGTTTCGGTGTCGTCCAGCTTCAGCCGGAAGAACCTCCGGAAAGCTTTTTGAAGAGAGTTGACAACGCCCTCTATACCGCCAAATCCGGAGGCCGAAACCGTATCTCCGCGTGATTTATGGAGCAGAGACAAATTTATGAAACCAGACAACGACAGAAAACCATAAGGCGCACCGGGCCGCCGCAAAATCGCCGTAAGGGGATATTTCGGTTCCTATGTACGGGGGGATGTCACAGTCGAAAACGATACGGAATATTTTGACATGGAGACAGAATCGCCTTATATGTTTTTAGTGGCGCCAGCGGCCCGGAATCATCGCAAACCGACATCCGAAACTGGCAACAGGAATTTCAACTTGACTGACATGGAGAAATTCCATATTGACGGTATGTTATAAAGTTTTCGATATTGACTTTTTGAAAGATCACCCATCATGGATAAAATTATTGTGGAAGGCGGACGAACGCTTTCCGGAGAAGTTGCCATCAGTGGCGCAAAAAATGCGGCGCTGCCAATTTTAATATCATCCCTCCTGACAGACGGCCCCAATACCTATAAAAATGTTCCCAATCTAAAGGATATCCACAGCACCTGTATTCTGCTTCAGAATCATGGTGCGTATGTGAAAATGGACGGCGATTGCGTTACCATAGATGCGGGTAATCTCTGCAATCCAGAGGCGCCTTATGATCTGGTGCGCAAGATGCGGGCTTCCATCCTGGTGTTGGGGCCTCTGGTGGCCAGACTGAAAAAAGCGCGGGTATCGCTTCCCGGCGGCTGCGCGATCGGCGCCAGACCGATCAATTTGCATTTGAAAGGGCTTACCGATCTGGGCGCCAAAATTACCCTGCAACATGGATACGTGGAAGCAGAAGCCGACCGACTGACGGGCGCGGATATTTTTTTGGACACCGTAACGGTGACCGGAACGGAAAATCTTATGATGGCCGCGGTGCTTGCGGAGGGCGTAACCGTGTTGCGCAATGCCGCCCGTGAACCCGAAGTGGTGGCGCTGGCCGATGTTTTAAACCGCATGGGCGCGGATATTCACGGCGCCGGAACGTCTGTTATCACAATTACGGGCGTTGCATCCCTGCATCCGGTGTCGGTTTCCATCATTCCGGATCGCATCGAGGCGGGAACCTTTATGGTCGCGGCCGCCCTGACCCATGGAAATATCACCCTGACCCACTGTGAACCCGATCATTTGCAGGCGCTTATCGAGAAACTGCGTCTTGCGGGGGCGGTCATCCGCATTTCCGGGAAAACGATTCAGGTGATTGGCCCGGAACGCATCGCCAGTGTTGATGTCAAAACCCTCCCATACCCCGGATTTCCAACCGATATGCAGGCGCAGTTTATGGTGCTGATGTCCGTGGCATCGGGGCTGAGCATCATTGCCGAAACGATTTTTGAAAACCGTTTCATCCACGTCAGTGAATTGCAGCGCATGGGCGCGGATATCACGATTTCCGGCAACACCGCGGTCATCAAGGGCGTATCGCATCTGTCGGGCGCGCCGGTCATGGCCTCGGATCTTCGGGCCAGCGCCTCTCTGATTCTGGCAGGGCTGGTAGCGCAGGGACAGACCGAAGTCAACCGTGTCTATCATCTGGACAGAGGCTATGATTCCATGGAGAAAAAATTTGAAAACCTGGGGGCCTCGGTTGTTCGGGTGAAGGCGTAAAGGGAAAATCATCATGCACTGGATGGAGTTTGGACTTACAGGCGTTGCGGCGGTGGCCGGCGGCGCTGTAAACGCGCTGGCCGGCGGCGGCACGCTCATCACGTTCCCGACGCTGACAGCGGTAGGGGTTCCGGCGGTGGCCGCCAATATCACCAATACGGTCGCGCTGTGCCCGGGATATCTGGGCGCGACATTCGCGCAGATGAAAGATTTGAAAGGTCAGAATCGCCGCTTGAGGTTTCTGTTGCCTGTCAGTGTCCTGGGGGGCATTGCCGGCGGCATTCTGCTGCTGCATACCGGAGAACATACGTTTCGGACGCTGGTGCCATTTTTAATCCTGCTGGCCGCAGGACTTCTGGTCATTCAGGATCCGGTGCGAAAATGGCTCATGCGCCGGTCCGGTCATGCAGAAGCATCCCCGCTTCACGAATCATGGGCGAGTTTTCCGGTTTTCATCGCGGCCATTTATGGGGGATATTTCGGCGCGGGGCTTAGCGTGATCGTTCTGGCCGTGCTTGGCCTCGTTATAGAAGACACCATGACCCGGCTGAATGGCCTCAAACAGGCCATTGCCTTCAGCACGAACATTGCCACCGCGATCTTTTTTCTGTTTTCAGGGCGGATTGTCTGGTCGGTCGTTTTTGTCATGGCCGTGGGATCCTTGATCGGCGGGGCATTGGGAGGCAGACTGGCAGGAAAGATATCGGCGGTGGCGCTTCGCCGGGTGGTGGTGCTGATCGGTGTGGTGGTGGCCGGAATTTATCTTCTGCACTGAGGGGATGCGCATTTGTCTTCGTGCTGCATGTGCTGGAAGGAAGGGGCTGCATCGGGGGCATCTGTGAAGAGGTAGAACGGATACCCCCACTGAAAATACACCCCTGTA
>JAJYBO010000176.1 GCA_021778975.1 Deltaproteobacteria bacterium | reverse complement strand
CATTCAGGGCGCAGGCGGGGATTTTATATGTACTGCATGGTCTTGGTGATGACGGCCATGTATGCTATCCCCATGATGCGTTGATTGAAAAATGCCGGGAACTGCTCGAAATTCCTTCTGATCTCGTAGATACATCTCTGAAAACCATCGCCGAAGAACACCGTGTGGTCATCGAAACCGGAAAAGATCAGATATCCTATGTATTTTTAGAAAAATTTCATGTCTGTGAATCGCTGATCGCCATCCGCATCCATCGCCTCCTGCAGATTCCCAAACACCTTCGGGCCATCCAGACCGACGCCGCCATTCAGTGGGTGCAGAAACAAATCGGCATTGAACTGGCGGAAAATCAGGTCACGGCTGTCCGCTGCGCCATCGAGAACAAGGTCATGGTCATTACCGGCGGGCCTGGCACCGGAAAAACCACGATTATCGCCGCGGTCATTCAGATTTTTTCGAGGCTCAATGCCCGGATTTTGTTGGCGGCGCCCACCGGACGAGCCGCCAGGCGGATGAGTGAAGCCACAGGGCATGAGGCCAAAACCATCCATCGGTTACTTTCCTATAGTTTCAAAAAAGGCGGCTTTCAGAAAGACGATAAAAATCCGCTGGAATGCGATGTCCTGATTGTGGATGAAGCGTCCATGCTGGATACGGTATTGATGCACCATCTGCTGAAAGCCGTACCGCCGGAAGCCACCCTCATCCTGGTTGGTGACATTCACCAGCTTCCTTCTGTCGGCGCTGGCGCCGTGCTATCGGATATCATTGCATCCAATATGATACCCGTCGTCTCGCTCAACGAAATTTTCAGACAGGCCAGAACCAGTCAAATCATCGTCAATGCACACCGGATCAACCACGGCCAAATGCCATTTTTAAAATCCGGAGATCCGCCATCATCGGATTTTTATTTTATCGAGCAGGAAGACCCGGACAAAGTGTTGAACACTATTTTACGTCTGGTAACAGACCGAATTCCCGCCCGGTTCGGTCTGGATCCGATCAATGACATCCAGGTGCTGACCCCGATGCACCGCGGGACGGTGGGCGCGGGCAATCTGAATATCGCGCTCCAAAAAGCACTCAATCCTGGTCAGGAAGGCATTGTCCGGGGCGGCAGGACCTTCTGCGTACACGATAAAGTCATGCAAATCCGCAATGATTATGACCGGGAGGTATTCAACGGCGATATCGGAAGAATCCTGTCCATCAATCCGGATGAACAAAAAGTGTGTATTCATTTCGACGGACGGGAAGTTTATTATGAATATGCAGATCTGGATGAAATCACCCTGGCATACGCCGTATCGGTTCACAAATCCCAGGGATCGGAATATCCGGCCGTAATCCTTCCGATGCTGACCCAGCATTATATGCTGCTGCAACGCAATTTGATCTACACGGCCGTCACACGCGGCCGGAAACTCGTGGTCATGGTGGGCGCCAGCAAGGCGCTGCGCATCGGGGTCCACAACAACAAAACCGAAAAGCGCTTCACGTTGCTAAAAGAACGCCTTGCCAAAGCGGCACTTGAATGATGGGCCGCAAAAAAGCAACCGCACTGCTCTTTTTACGGCTTTACACACTGACAGAAACTTTCGGAACGTCATCAAACCGTAACAGTTTCTCCCGGTAACGGCACGACAGCGGAAAACCCTTCGGACTCCAGATATTTCCCGAACGCGAGGGACTGCTCCTCCTCACCGTGAACCACGGCGATTTTTTTGATGCTGAGATTGGATTTTTTAAGGAATTTAAGCAGTTCCGTCCTGTCCGCATGAGCGCTGAACCCACCCAGTTTGACCACATGCGCCTTGAGGGGATACTCTTTGTTCAAGAACCGCAATACCGGTGGCATACCGGTGCGTCCGGAAGCCTCGTACGCCTGACCTTTCTCCAGAATCCGTCTGCCCAGGGTGTTTTCCGCCATGTAGCCGACAATCAAAATGGTGTGCTTCGGGTTGTGAATTTTGTATCGAAGATGATGCAGTATCCGCCCCGCTTCACACATACCTGACCCCGCAATCAGAATGTGCGGCGTTTCATCCCGCATCAGCGTCATGGAATCCTCGACGGAGCTGATGAAATGAATCTTGTCGAAATAAAACGGGTTCTGGCCGCGCTGTAGAAAAGTGGTCTGGGTTTCGGTGTCGAACACCTCCGGATGTTCGCCAAACACCTGCGTGATTTTGGAGGCCAGCGGGCTGTCCACATAAATCGGTATCTGAGGAACGGCGCCCTCGTTATACAGTTCATGCAGCATGTACAGAAGCTCCTGGGTGCGGCCGTAAGCAAATGCGGGAATCAGCACCGATCCCCCACGCGCCTGGGTTTCGTTGAGGATCTGCGTCAATTTGGGCTTCAAGTCTTCCACCGGCTCGTGAAACCGGTTACCGTAAGTGCTTTCCATGATGAGCAGATCCACCTGACGATCTGTATCTCCGAAGTCAAGCGTTGGATCATTGATGATCGGCCTGTCAAAACGCCCGATATCGCCGGTGTACAGAACATTCAGGAATCGTCCGTTTTCTCTGGCGTGAATGGCGGTGATGGAAGACCCCAAAATATGTCCGGCGTCGTAAAACACGCACCGCATATCCTCTCCGATACTGATCGGCGTGTTGTAGGGGTATCCATCGAAATATGTCATAGCGCTCTCAACATCGGCAGTCGTATAGATCGGCTCGATCCGGTGCAGATGGTATTTTTCCATCAGGCGATTGATGACATCGTTATTGAGTTCATGACGATCTTTTTTGAGAAGATTCTGAATGGTTCTGGCGTCTTCATGAGAAACTTTCTGCACGCCGGGAATGGTTTTCATTTCATAAAGCAGTGATTTTACCGATTTATAGTTCAGGTAACGGGCATCGGATTCCTGTATGTGAGCGCTGTCCAAAAGCAGATATTCACAGGCATCGGCGGTTGCCCGCGTACAGATGATCCGGCCGCTGAACTGATCCCGGGTCAGCAAAGGAATTCGTCCGGAATGATCGAGATGGGCATGCGACAGCACCATATTGGTCACCAGTCTGGGACTTACCTGAATCGAACTGTTTCGCATATCGCTTTCTTTTCGCCGGCCCTGGTGCATACCGCAGTCCATCAGAATCCGGTCCGCGCCGCAGGAAAGCAAATGCATGGAACCGGTCACTTCTCTGACACCGCCGTAAAACGTAACGTTCATAGGACACCTCGCTTCTATAGTTATCAGTTATCAGCCGTCATCTGTTTTCACGCTCACATGTCAGTTACACCATAAAGGCTGATGAGATTTTCGTCAACAGTTGACCTGAATATGGATTGTTGCTATAGATGGACGGGCTTCAGGAAGTGCCGTACCCCGGTTTTTCCTGTCCAGGGCCTTCACTGAATCCCATAACAGGGCTTCTTCCAGTTCAGTGAAGGCTTTTCTATCGAATACCTCAAGAATGGTACGGATATCTCTGGAAATGAATACTTCTGAAAAACACATGCTGCACCCTGCTGCGGAGAATGACAATAGATGACGGGTGCGGCAAAACCGGCGTCCATTGACACCGTCAGACTGACCATCGGAGCGCTGGGAGTCGTTTATGGCGACATCGGCACCAGCCCTCTTTACACCATCAAGGAATGTTTTCACGGAACCCACGCCATCACAGCCTCCCCAGCCAATATCCTGGGGGTGCTGTCATTGATCGCATGGTCCCTCACCATCGTCGTGACAATCAAGTATCTGATGGTCGTCATGCAGGCGGATAACCGCGGCGAAGGCGGCATTTTCGCTTTGCTGGCGCTGATTACCTCCTCTGAAGAACGTCTTTCCGCAAGAATGCGGCCGATTGTGGTGTTCGCCGCCCTGCTGGGGGCCTCTCTGCTTTACGGGGATGGGTTCATCACCCCTTCCATATCCGTTCTGTCAGCTATCGAAGGGCTTGAAGTGGCGACCCATGCAGCGGATACATTGATACTGCCGCTGACCTGTATCGTGCTTCTGGTGCTGTTTTTGTTTCAACATCATGGGACTGCAGGCATCGGCAAAATTTTCGGTCCCATCATGATGATCTGGTTTGTGACGCTGGCGGTTCTGGGCGGACTCGCTATCGTGCGGAATCCTCATGTTCTCGCGGCCGTCAACCCGATCTATGCCTGGCGTTTTTTTGCCGAAAATCACATACATGGGCTGGTGGTGCTGGGTTCCGTAGTGCTGTGCATCACCGGCGGCGAAGCCCTGTATGCAGACATGGGGCATTTCGGCAGAAACCCCATCCGATTTTCCTGGTTTTCATTAGTGTTCCCCGCGCTGCTGCTGAATTATCTGGGACAGGGCGCGCTGCTGCTGAATCATCCCGAACTTGTAGCCAACCCGTTTTATGGCCTGTCACCGCGTATTATCCTCTACCCCATGGTGCTGCTGTCAACGCTGGCAACCATCATCGCTTCCCAGGCCATGATTTCCGGAGCGTTCTCTTTGACGCGCCAGGCGGTTCAGATGGGATACTGCCCGCGGGTCACCATCATCCATACGTCCGCGGATACCGAAGGCCAGATATACATCCCGGAAATCAACTGGCTCATGATGGTGGTCTGCATCGGGCTGGTGCTGACATTCAGAGCGTCCAGCGGTCTGGCCTCGGCTTACGGCATTGCGGTCACCGCCAATATGGCCATTACCTCCCTGCTCTATTATTATGTGGCCACCCGCACCTGGCAATGGCCGCTTCACAAGGCGGCGCCGCTGGTGGTTTTATTTTTGGTCTTCGATATCACCTATTTCGGGTCCAATCTTCTCAAGATTTTTGATGGCGGATGGTTCCCCATCGTGGTGGCCATCATCATTGTTATTCTGATGACAGCCTGGAAAGACGGCAGAGCCGTCCTCTATCAGAAAATGCGCAGCGCCATGCTGTCCATAGATACCTTCGTTGCCGATGCAGCCCGGCATGGCGTGCATCGGGTGAAAGGAACAGCGGTGTTCATGGCGTCGTCATCGAATTTTACGCCGCCATCCCTTCTGCATCACTATAAACACAACAAGGTGCTGCATGAGGAGGTGATTTTTCTGACCATTCAGCCAGAAGATATCCCCGCCGTTTCTGAAACCGACAGGCTGACCTTCGAATCCATGGAGCATGGATTCTACAGAATCATCGCCCATTATGGATTTATGGAAACCCCCAACGTTCCCAAAATTGTGGACAGGGCGTTTCATGCAAAAAAAATTCCCCATGTTCCCCCCATCAGCTATTATCTGGGCAGGGAAACGCTGCTTTTGACAGGAAAATCGAAAATGAGCCGGTGGCGGCTGCATATATTTGCATTTTTATCGCGGAATTCGCAGAGCGCTGTCAACTATTTCAGCATACCGCCCGGACGGGTTGTCGAACTGGGCAGTCAAATAGAGTTGTAGTCGTTTTAAAACCGTTCATTACTCACCCCCGGCATATCTTCAAAAAGGAGAAAAATCATGACAAATAGCACAACCGTCACCATGAAAGGCAATCCCCTGACCCTGATCGGCAACATGCCAAAATCCGGAGATACCGCCCCGGACGCTGAAGTTCTGAACAACGATCTGGCGCCTGTGAAGCTGTCATCCTTCAGAGGCAAAACCTGCATCCTGACATCGGTGCCGTCGTTAGACACGCCGGTATGCGATATCGAAACCCGGCGGTTCAATACAGAAGCCGCGGGATTGGGATCAGACGTGGTGATTCTAACCATCAGCATGGATCTCCCGTTCGCTCAGAAACGCTGGTGCGGCGCCGCCGGCATTCAGAACGTGATCACACTTTCCGACCACCGCACCGCCGCATTTGGAAAAGCATATGGCGTATTGATCCAGGAACTCCGGCTTCTGGCCAGATCGGTTATGGTCATTGACCGAAACGGCGTTATCCGCTATGCAGAGCTGGTCAAAGAAATTGCCGAAGAACCAAATTATGGGGCGGCACTGGCAGCGGTAAAATCACTGACAGTCTCATAGATGTTGAGAGCCATTACAACGGTCATGACAGCGTGCAATTCACTGTAGCTACAGACCACCACACGCGGGGCTGGAACACCAGCCCCAAAAAAAACTTGCAATGCTGGTGCGTATCGTTTATTTTACGTTCTCGAAATGACCAGGTGGTCACTTTTATAACCGCCTAAAAAATCAAGAGAACATCACATGAACGCACCCAGTGACGCGGATCGCTTCCGGAAAATTCACGACAAGGTGGCCGCCGGAGATCGTCTGGACTTTGACGACGGCCTTTTTCTCTTTGGCAGCCATG
>JAJYBO010000175.1 GCA_021778975.1 Deltaproteobacteria bacterium | reverse complement strand
GTGTATGTCTGAGAAGGCCGTTTTGGAAAACTATGAGATTGCGTTCGACATCATCAAAGAGACAGGCAAAAAGAAATTATCAACGCTGGAAAAAAGATATGTATTATCCAAGCCTCCATGCAAAATGAAAAACACGGCAGGTGCGATATGGAATACATACAGCTCACAGAGAAAACCCGGTGTCCCAGGTGTATAGTCATCCTGACACCGCTGATCCTTGCCGCCGGATTGCTGCTGGCATGGTGGATGGATGGCGTGGCCGACCAGGAAATGCGCGCCGATCTGCTCCGTCAGGCGCGTCTGGCGGCGGGCGCCGTGAACCCTGAACATATCCGGTCATTTGGTGGTGTAACCGCCGATCTGAGCGCGCCTGAATATTTGCGGCTCAAGGAGCAGCTTGCCGCCATTCGTTCCGCCATACCGGGGTGTCGTTCCATCTATCTTTTGGGAAGAAAGCCGGATGGCGCGCCGTTCTTTTTTCTGGACACCGAACCAGCCGACTCTAAAGATTATTCTCCGCCCGGGCAGCCGTATGACGAAGCCCCGGCAGTGCTTCGCCGTGTGTTCGATACGGACACCGGAACGGTCGAAGGCCCAATTACCGATCGCTGGGGCGTATGGGTCACGGCTCTGGCGCCGCTGACAGATCCGCACACCGAAAAACCGATCGCCGTGCTGGGAATGGATATGGATGCCGAAACGTGGGGAAAAAAGGCCGCCAAAGCCGCCCTGCCTGCCGGTATCCTTACGGTGACATTGATCGTCATTCTCGTGACAGGTTCGATGCTGTCCGCCCGACGCACCCGGTCCGGCGGCGCCCTTCCGCACTGGATGCGGTATATAGAACCAGGTATTGTCATGGCCATCGGCCTGGCTTTCACCATTTTCGCCGCGTGGCTGGCCCATGAAACCGAATTCAGGAAACAACAGGTGGCCTTTCAAAACCTGGCTGACAGCCGGACAGACAGGCTATCCGAGGTCCTGAGCGGGGTGCAGGATGTGGAACTCGAGGGACTGGCCAGGTTTTACGAAGCCAGCAAGTCGGTATCGGCGGAAGAATTTCAGCACTATACGGAATATCTGATTTCAAAGCGGGACATTCAGGCGCTGGAATGGGTGGCAGCCGTGCCGGCATCCGAAAAAGCGCAATTTGAAGAAAAGACCCGCGCATCGGGGCAGAAAGGATTCCACATATGGCAGGTGGATGCCAGCGGCAATCATGTGGCGGCGGCGGGTCGCGATATGTATTACCCGATCTTACGAACGGCGCCGCTGTCCCCTAACGCCCAGGTAATCGGCTATGATCTGGGGTCGGAATCCGTTCGCCGCTCGGCCATTGAAGAGGCGCTGCATACCGGTTTGACGACCGGTTCCGGGTCCATCACGCTGCTGCAGGAAACCGGCCATCAGAAAAGCATGCTGGTTTTCAGGCCCGTTTTTGACGATGCGAATCCCAGACATTTAAGAGGATTCGCCATGGTGGCGCTGCGTCTGGGCAATGTTCTGGCGGACGCGGATCCCGACGATCTCGTGAGGATGGAACTGACCTTCACTTTTCGTAACAGCGCTCCTGAAGTGCTTGCGACATCCTGGAGTTCCGGTGCATGGCCTGTCACAACGTTTACGGCCAGTCGGCCCATCCTGTCGTTCGGTAAAACATTCATCATCACCGGTTATGCCGGCCCGGAATTTTTACGAAGAAATACCGTCAATGCCAGGCTGCTGACCCTGCTGGTCGGAACCCTTCTGGCATCGGCTCTGATGCTGGTAGTGGCTCTGGTGCTGCGCCGCAAGGAAATGCTGGAAACACTGCTCGATAAACGCACCGCCGCCCTGCGCGAAAGTGAAGAACGGTACCATCTGCTTTTCGCCGACTCTCCCGATGCCTATCTCGTTATGACCGGAGATGTCTTTACGGACTGCAACCGGGCGGCGGAGGCCATGTTTCGAAGCGATTGTTCTCAAATACTTGGATTGTCCCCGGATAAGCTTTCCCCAAAATTTCAGCCGGACGGAAAACTGACCACCAGCGCCGTCACAGAAAAACTTGCGGATGCCGCCAACAATGGTCTGGCAAGATTCGAGTGGTTGCACCACCGTCTGAACGGAGAGCTTTTTCTGACGGATGTTTCCCTTGCGTCCATTGTCATAAGCGATCAGCCGCGTACGCTGGTGGCAATACGCGATATCTCGGAACGCAAACATATCGAGGAAAAACTTGCACGCTCCGAGGCGGAGCAGCGGATACTTCTGGACAATATCCAGACACAGGTCTGGTATCTGACCGATCCGCATACATACGGCGCGGTAAACGCGGCGCATGCCGCCTTCAACGGCCTCCGGATGGAAGACATGGCCTTCAGGGATGTGAGCGATTTTTTACCGGAAGATGTTGCCGAAGGGTGCCGTCGAAGTAATTTAGAGGTTTTTACTACAGCCAGACCGGTGTACACCGAAGAGTGGTCGCCTCATGTATCAGGAGCGCGACGGCTGCTCTCCATCCTGAAATCTCCGAAACTCCGCGCGGACGGCGCGGTGGAATACGTGGTTTGTTCGGCTGAAGACATCACCGACCGCAGGCAGGCGGAAGAAACCCAGAAAGCATATGAAGCACAACTGCGGGGCATTACCGATTCGACAAGAAGCGCCATTATTATGATGGATTCCACCGGTGTGATTTCTTTCTGGAATCCGGCGGCTGAAACCATATTGGGATACCGATCCGAAGAAGCCATCGGGCAAAATCTTCATGAACTGCTGGCGCCGGAACGATTCCTTCCAGCGCATCAGGCGGCGTTTCCAAAATTCGTGAAAACCGGCCGGGGCAATGCCATCGGACGGACACTCGAACGGACGGCCCGGCGGAAGGATGGTCAGGAAATTCCGATAGAACTGTCATTATCCGCCATAATGCTTCATGGCAAGTGGCATGCCGTGGGCATTATGAGCGATATCACCCATCGGAAACTGGCGGAAGATCAACTGCGGCGCATCAGTCAGGAGCAGAAAACCATTCTGGAGAACGCCAGCATTGGCATCGCTTTTGTCCGGAACCGCAAGCAGATATGGGCGAACCAGCGGCTGGCAGACATCTTCGGTTATACTCTCGGTCAGATGCGCGATATGGAGACCAGCGCCTTTTACGCAAACCTTGAAGATTACAACCGGGTGGGGCAGGAAGGGTATGAATGTCTGAAACAGGGTAAAGCCTTTTCCGCGGACATGGAGATGCGGCGGGCCGATGGTTCGCTTTTCTGGGCGCATGTGCGCGGCCAGGTGCTGGATTCGGACACCCCGGATCAGGGCGGCATCTGGACCATTGACGATATCTCCGACCGCAAGCAGGCCCAAGAGAAACTTGCGGCATTTGCGGACACCATGGAAATCAAGAACCTTGAACTGGATATGGCGCTCTTCCGGGCGGAGCAGGCCAGCATCGCCAAAAGCGAATTCCTGGCCAATATGAGCCACGAAATCCGTACGCCGATGAATGGGGTGATCGGCATGACCGGTCTCCTGCTGGATACGGACCTGACCGATGAACAGCGACGCTATGCCGAAACCATCAAAACGAGCGGAGAATCGCTGCTGGGTGTCATTAACGACATCCTCGATTTCTCGAAGATCGAAGCCGGAAAACTCGACCTGGAGGTGCTGGATTTCGATCTTCAGGCGCTGCTGGATGATTTCGCTGTTTCCATGGCCTTCAGAGCGCATCATAAGGGGCTGGAACTGATCTGCGCCGCGTCTCCCGATGTCCCGACGCTGCTTCGAGGCGATCCGGGCAGATTGCGCCAGGTTCTCACCAATCTGGTCGGTAACGCCGTTAAATTCACCCATCAGGGAGAAGTGGTCGTCAGGGTCACTCCTGAAAAAACGGAGGCAACAAACGAAGCCTCCGTTTTCCTTCGTTTTTCCGTGCGAGATACCGGCATCGGTATTCCCGCTGATAAAATCGGTCTGTTGTTTCAGCAATTCAGCCAGGTGGATGCGTCCACCACGCGCAAATACGGCGGTACAGGGCTGGGTCTGGCGATTTCCAAACAACTGGCGAAGATGATGGGCGGTCAGATCGGCGTGCGTAGTGAAGAAGGCCGGGGGACGGAGTTCTGGTTTACCGCGTGTTTCGGCAAACGGGCGGAATGCGCCATGACGGAAAGCCTGCCGCCTGTCGAACTTGCCGCTGTGCGGGTCTTGATTGTGGATGACAATGCAACCAACCGGGAGATTCTGTCCGTGCGTTTCGTTTCCTGGGGGATGCATCCCTCCGAGGCGCCGGACGGACAGGGAGCGCTTCAGTCGCTCTATCGGGCGCTGGACGAAGGCAATCCTTTTCGGATTGCAGTGATAGACATGCAGATGCCGGGCATGGACGGTGAAACACTGGGCCGCATCATCAAGGCGGATATCAGGCTTTCGGACACACGGTTGGTGATGCTCACGTCTATAGGCATTCGAGGTGACGTTCAGCGGCTTCAATCTCTGGGCTTTTCGGCGTACGCTACCAAGCCGATCCGCCCGGAAGATCTCAAGCAGGTGATATCTCAATCATTAACCGTTGCAACCAGTGTTTCTCATTCCATTGTGACCCGGCACACGGCTCACGAGGTCAGAAATATCTTCGCCGGCTGTAATGCGCGCATTCTGCTGGCCGAAGACAACATCACCAATCAGCAGGTGGCGCTGGGCATTTTCAGAAAGCTGGGGCTTTCCGCTGATGTCGTGGCCAATGGCCGTGAAGCACTCGCCGCTCTTGAATCCATCCCCTACGATCTGGTATTCATGGACGTCCAGATGCCGGAAATGGACGGTTTTGAAGCCACTCTGTGCATTCGCGATCCCGACTCCGGTGTTCGCAATCGAATGGTTGCCATCATCGCCATGACCGCACACGCCATGTCCGGCGATCGGGAAAAGTGCCTGGAAGCGGGCATGAACGATTATATCACCAAACCCATCTCGCTTCAGGCTCTGGTCAAATCACTGGAGAAATGGCTGCCCAAAACGCTGAAAGACGCCCCCATAGCGGATACACCGAAGATGGAAACCGTAATGCCGACGAACGCCGTTTTGTCGCCGGTGTTCGACCGCGCCGGTTTGCTGGAACGGCTGCTGGGCGACGAAGAACTGGTGCAAACGGTGCTGGAAGGGTTTCTGGAGGACATCCCGCGACAGATCGCTTCGCTGCAAGGTTTTCTGGAAACCGGAAATGTTGCGGGAGCGGAACGTCAGGCGCATGCCATCAAGGGCGCCGCCGCCAATGTGGGGGGGGAGGGGGTGCGTTCACTGGCCTTCGAGATGGAAATGAAAGGTCGTTCCGGCGATCTGGAAGGCATGAAAGCCCGCATGGACAGTTTTCGGGCGGCATTCGAACAGTTGCGGCAGGCCATAACCGGAGGTCACAATGCGAATTCTGATTGCTGAAGATGATTTCACATCCCGTTGTATGCTGGCCGCGGTGCTGAAGAAGGCCGGACATGATGTGCTGCAAACCGTCAACGGGGCGGAGGCCTGGTCGGAGATGCAGAAACCGGATGCTCCCAGACTTGCCATCCTGGACTGGATGATGCCGGAGCTGGACGGTGTGGAAGTGCTGCGCCGCATTCGATCCCTGGAGACAAACCGGCCTCCCTATATCCTCATGTTGACCACCAGAACCGAAAAATCTGAAATTATCAAGGGGCTTGACGCTGGCGCCAACGATTATCTGGCCAAGCCTTTCGATACAGGCGAGCTGCGGGCAAGGGTCGAGGTGGGACGACGGATGGTAGCCATGCAGGACGCTCTGATCGAAAGTCAGGAAACGCTGGCATATCAGGCCACCCACGACGCGTTGACGGGTTTGCTGAACCGCCGGTCAATTCTCGACCTGCTGCATAAGGAAATTTCACGCATCGGTCGTCATGGCGGTATGC
Organism: Deltaproteobacteria bacterium; assembly: GCA_021778975.1. Taxonomy (GTDB): domain Bacteria; phylum Desulfobacterota; class Desulfobacteria; order Desulfobacterales; family Desulfatirhabdiaceae; genus RAAP-1. Next base: position 368 of record JAJYBO010000175.1, on the reverse strand, counting down.
TGGCCGTCGGGATGCTCGACATAGACCATTTCAAGCATTTTAACGACACCTATGGACATCAGACCGGAGACGACGTGTTGTGTGAGATATCGCATTTTCTGAAGGAACACCTCAGGGAGTTCGATGCTGTGGGACGTATGGGCGGGGAGGAATTTCTTGTCATCACGCCGATACCGGCGGATACGGATATTGCATTCATATTTGACAGGTTATGCGCTAAAATTGCCGCAACCGGCATGACAACACGGTCGGGAGTGCTGTCTGTCTTCGTGAGCATCGGAGTAGCCAGCACGGACGGTGCGAATGCTGTGGATGAGATACTGACTGCCGCGGATGCGGCGCTGTACCGTGAAGTGGACCCATATGTC
>JAJYBO010000174.1 GCA_021778975.1 Deltaproteobacteria bacterium | reverse complement strand
AAAACCTCAGCCAAATTGCCCGCACGGCGTAATTCTCTGACGTGTTGTTTAAGCGCCGGGTTGTATGGCAGGGACATGTAGCGAGTCGTTTTGCGCATGATCACCACCCCGTCAGGCTTCGCCTGCCACCCCTCCAAAGGAGGGGAATTCTCCGCTCAGCACGGGGTGTTCTTTGTTGGAAATCACCTTAACTGGATTTGGTTGGACTAAGCTGGATAGATGACAATAAAAAAGCCTTGAAATATCAAGGCTTTTTTTACTTTTTTGGACTTGTCTGAACTGGTGTTGGCGGAAGCGCATGGGAATCGAACCCACCCGGGACGGTATTAACGCCCCACACCGGATTTGAAGTCCGGGAGCCCCACCAGTGAGCTGTGCACTTCCGTAAGATACTTTTTTAGTATGGGATATGGGGAATGTCAATCAATTTGTCAGAACTCTATCGTAAGATTATAAATGCCTCTTTCGATTTTTGCGTTCACATTGAGACTGGAAAAGCGGTCTTCCACGATAATATCCCCTTCGATGTCTCACCGACAATGGACAGTACCTTGCGATAGTCTTTCATTTACCATGAAAAGAGTTGCTGATTGTTTGAAAAATCGCTAATAGACAAGCACGATTCCATACACAGGCGTCAATATCTACACGCTGCAGCACAGATTTGCAACACGGGTGATCGTCTCTTTATACCCGGAGACAAGAGGATGAGGCCATGAAAAAAATACCACTGAAATCCACTGAAGGCATGGAGCGCATCATTGTCGAAGCCAGAAAAAATCAGGAGCTTCGTGAGAAAACATATCGGGAACGCGCCCTGAAGCTTTTTCCCTGGGTATGCGCCCGGTGTGGACGCGAATTTTCCGGAAAGAAATTGAAGGAACTGACGGTTCATCACCGGGACCATGACCACGACAACAATCCGCCGGACGGCAGCAATTGGGAACTGCTCTGCATCTATTGCCATGAAAACGAGCATTCCCGATACCTGGATGCGGAATGGTATGGCGGCGTAGCGCAGGATGACGCCGGCGACGCATCGTCGGCGACGCACCGGCCGTTTGCCGGTCTGGAGGCGCTGCTGAAACAAAACGTCAAAGCGTGAAGGGAGGTATCATGACAGACATCAAAATACCCGGCGTCGGCGAATCCGTCCGGGAGGCGGTTCTGGCGCAATGGCTCAAAAATGACGGCGATTACGTCCGCAAGGGAGAGTCTCTGCTGGTCATCGAAACCGATAAGGTTTCCCTGGAAGTGTCCGCGGAAAGCGACGGCATCCTGCATACACTGGCGCCGGCGGGACAGGCGCTCCCGATTGGCGCGGTGGTGGGGACGCTGAGCCTCGAACGGAATGCGGCATCCCCTTCAGTACCCGTTGAAACGATATCTCCAGCCGTCGCGTCGCCGCTTCCGGCGCGAGCAGCGGAAAAACCGGCGGATATCCCATCCGCCGATATCCCGGCGTCCTCGCCGCGCACGCCGGAAGCGCATACGGCTGCTGTTTTGGCGGAGGATTTCATGATTCCATCCGTCCGCCGTCTGGTCGAAAAAACGGGCGTGGATGTTCGCGGCATTGTGGGCACCGGTCCGGATGGCCGGATCACAAAAGGGGATGTGTTGCTGTATCTCGAGGCAAAACCGGCGCCATCCGCGCCGCCTGCCATGACCGCTGAATGCACGGTTGCGGCGCCGTCCATTTCGGACGAACCCATAATCCGCACCCCCATGACGCCCATCCGCCGGCGCATCGCCGAAAGACTGGTGCAGGCGAAGCAGCAGACCGCCATGCTCACGACCTTCAACGAAATTGACATGACGCCCGTCATGGCCCTGCGGCAGAGATTCAAGGAAGACTTTCAGAAAAAACACGGCGTTTCATTGGGCTTCATGAGTTTTTTTGTCAGGGCGTGTGTCGCGGCGCTGAAGGATTTCCCCGCCATCAACGCCCGTATTGACGGAGCGGATATCCTCTATCACAACTATTACCATATCGGCGTTGCCGTCGGCAGTCCGAGGGGGCTGGTCGTGCCGGTCATCCGTCATGCGGATCGCATGGGCTTTGCCGACATCGAAGCGACCATCGCCCATTTTGTGGAAAAAATCAAATCCGGCAAACTCGAACTTTCCGAACTGGAAGGGGGAACCTTTACCATCAGCAATGGCGGCGTGTATGGGTCGCTTCTCAGTACGCCCATTTTAAATCCCCCGCAGAGCGCCATTCTGGGCATGCATAAGATCGAAAAACGCCCGGTGGTGGTTGATGACGCCATTGTCATCCGCTCCATGATGTATGTGGCGCTCAGTTATGACCACCGTGTCGTGGACGGACAGGGGGCGGTTTCCTGTCTCAAACGGATCAAGGAATGTATCGAAGCGCCGGAACGACTCTTGATGGAGATATAGGCTATGACGGAAGATAAAAAATACGATCTGGTGATCATCGGCGGCGGACCAGGAGGCTATACCGCGGCGGTGCGGGCCTCGCAATTGGGAATGACCGTCGCCTGCGTCGAAAAGCATTCCCGTCTGGGCGGGGTGTGTTTGAATGCGGGGTGTATTCCCAGCAAGGCGCTGCTGGATTCCAGCGAACTTTACGTCGCGGCGTCGCGGCGTCTGGCGGATTACGGTGTTCGCGCCGAAAATGTTTCTTTCGATGTATCGGTGATGATGCAGCGCAAACATCGAATTGTGGAGGCGCTGACCGGGCAGGTGCGAAAACTTCTCGAAGCCGGTCGCGTGGAGATCGTTACAGGCGTCGCCGAACTTGTGGACGCACATCATGTTCGTGTTTCCGGCGTCAGCGGCGAAATCAGAAATCTGAACACAAATTTCATATTGCTGGCAACCGGCAGCAGACCGGTATCCCTGCCGGATGGTGATTTTGACGGCCATCATATCGTTGATTCCACCGGCGCTCTGGAATTTTCGGAAGTTCCGCAGCATCTGGGGGTCATTGGCGGCGGTTTTATCGGGCTTGAGTTGGGCTCCGTCTGGCAGCGTCTGGGATCTCGGGTGACGGTGATCGAAATGCTGCCTCAGATCGCATCGGGTCTCGATGGTCAGATCAGCCGCGCCCTCAAGCGCAGTCTCGATAAACAGGGCATGGCATTTCGCCTTAAAACCCGGGTGAATCGTGTGGAAATATCCGCAAATGGGGTGAATGTCGCCGTTGTGTCCGGCGCCGCGGAAGAAACTCTGACCTTCGACAAGCTGCTGGTGGCTGTCGGACGCAAGCCTCAAACACACGGCATCGGGCTTGAATCCGTCGGCATCGAACGGGACGGCCATGACGCTGTTCGGATCAATTCCCGATTTCAGACCAATATTGCATCTATTTATGCGGCGGGCGATATCGTCGCCGGCCCCATGCTGGCGCACAAGGCGTCCGCGGAAGGCGTCGCTGCCGTCGAGAACATGGCGGGCATGGCCTCCGAGGTTCACTACGACACCCTGCCGTCCGTCATATATACAAATCCTGAAGTCGCCAGCGTGGGGCTGACCGAAGACCAGGTGAAAGAACGCAACATTCCTTACCGGGCGGGAACATTCCCGTTTACCGGAAACGGCAGGGCGCTGTGCGCCGGAGACACCGAGGGACTGGTCAAAGTCATCGCTCACGCCAAAACAGACCGGATTTTAGGTATTCACATGATCGGACACGGCGCTTCGGAAATGATCGCCGAAGGCGTCATGGCCATGGAAATGGGTGCGAGTTCCGAAGATATCGCGCGGACAGTTCACAGTCATCCGACGTTTTCGGAGACCCTGATGGCGGCGGCGGCGTCCATTCAGAGACAGATGTCAAAAAAATCGTGACGATCTTGTAATGGAAGGAGGGGTGTGCCCTGTCGCATCGGCGTTTTCATTTGTGAATGCGGCCCCAATATCCGGGACGCTGTGGATATCGCGGCGCTGGTGGATTTCTGCAACGCGCTGCCGGATGTGGCGATGGTCCGACGATCCGCGCTGCTGTGTTCCGATACGGATCGAGAGCTGCTCAGGCAGGAAATTGCTTCTCAGGCGCTGACGCATGTGGTCATCGCCGGATGTTCTCCCAAAGAGCATGAACAGACTTTTCAGCGTGTTCTTGAAAGTGCGGGGGTGAACCCGTTTCTGCTTCAAATCGCCAATATCCGGGAACACTGTGCGTGGATAACACCGGACAAAGCGCTGTCCACAGAAAAGGCCAAGAGACTGATACAGGCCGCGGTGCGACGTGTGCGTCAGAACGCGCCGCTATCCGTCAAAGAGATTCCGAGCCATCCGGATTTGCTGATTATCGGCGCCGGTGTTGCGGGGATGAGCGCTGCAATGGCGGCAGGCAATGCCGGGCGCACGGTATATATAGTCGAAAAAGCGCCCTGCATCGGCGGCCGGGTCGCCCGCTTCGAGACCGTGTTTCCTGGCGGTGAATGCGCAACCTGCATGATAGATCCCCTGATGGACGCCGTGTTGCACCACGATCATATCCTCTGCTGGACCAGAAGTGAACTATCTGATATTAAAGGGTTTTTCGGCAATCTCACCGTTCGGATCCGCCGCCATCCCCCCCATGTGTCACCGGACGCCTGCATTGGCTGCGCGGCCTGCTGCGATGTCTGCCCTGTAACGGTTTCCAACGAGTACAACGAAGGACTGGACACCCGAAAGGCCATTTACATCCCGTACCCCGGCGCGCTGCCTCATATCGCAACTATTGATGTACATCACTGCATTCATTTCAACAGCGGCGATTGCAGCGCCTGCAAAGATGCCTGCCCGTTCGGCGCCATTGATCTGGGGGCCGTCGAACGCGTGGAAGACGTAACGGTAGGCGGTGTCATCGTTGCCACCGGCGGCGATCTTCTGGATATCTCCCCTTTAGAACGCTATGGATACGGCAAGATTCCCGATGTCTATACGGCGATGGAATTTGAACGCATCGTAAGCTCCACCGGACCTGCCGGCGGCCGGCTGCGCCTCAAAAACGGTGAAGCGCCTCGCTATCTGGCGCTGATTGCCTGTGCAGGTTCCCGTACGCATGTCGCCAAACCGTATTGCTCCGGTATCTGTTGCCGGTATCTGCTGAAATTCGCCCGGATCGCTGCGGAAAAACAGCCGGACATCTCCATCCTGATCCTGTTTTCGGACTGGTGTCTGCCAGGAAAAGACGCTCAGGAACTGCTTGCCGCCGTCATGGCGCTGCCGCATGTTCAGTGTCAGCGTCTGGCTGAGCCGGACAGTCTGGAAATTTTTCAGAAGGACGGTGTCATGGGGATCCGCTGGCAGGATATTCATCGTAATGTCCAGCAGACATCCTGTGACATGGCGGTGCTGGCGCCGGCGATGACAGGCGGCGCAGACGCCTTCCGGCTGTCGGAGTGCCTGGATATTTCTGTGGACGCCGATGGTTTTTTCTCTAAATTACACCCGCAGCTTTCCCCGGTTTCGGCATCGCAGAAAGGCGTATGGACGGCCGGTTGCGCTGGCGGCCCCTGTACGATCCCCGTAGCGATCGCTCAGGGGTTGGCGGCGGTGGGGGATGCGTTGTCGGGTCTGTTGCCGGAGGCGGTGTTGCGACTTCCGGCCTGTATTTCCGAAGTGGATGCCGCTCTGTGTTCCGGATGCGGCATTTGTGTTGGGGTTTGTCCCCACAAGGCTATCCTGTTGCAGGACTCCGGCGCTGTCATTCAGGATGCCTTGTGCCAGGGATGCGGTGTTTGCACCGCCGCCTGTCCTTCCGGCGCCATTACCGCCAGACATTTTACAGACAGACAGATTGAAGCGGAAATTTCCGGATTGCTGAATGTATCGAGCTGAAATGTGAAAAGTCAAATTTCAGATGGCATTGTAAAAAGTTCGCAGGCAAGGCGCTTGAATCCTGATGCGTGTGACGTAGTTATGGTACGCCGCAACGCCAAAGAATACAGCGCGGCATCCGGACTTTTTACGAAGCCGTCACAATCTTCGAGGAATTTATGGAACCAGAACAACATGAAGACATAAAGATTGCCCAGGCCATTTGTAATGATGTCAGAAACGGCGATATCACATCCCTGAACCGATGGTTTGAGAAATATTATGAGGAATTGTTTAAATTCGCTCGCTATCAGTTATCTCGCAAGTCCAAGAAACAGAAAAAAATCAAGGAGAAACCGGAGGACATTCTTCATAAATTTTATATCGAGTTAAGCAGCGGCAATGCGTTTTGTCTGTATCGCAGGAAAAATAATTGCTCATTGAAATCCTATATCTTTAGACGATTGAAATACCGTTGTATTGGTGCCGTGTCGAAATCTGCTGAATCATCTGATACAGTCAGCCGCATGTGGAAAGATTATCCCATAGGAAAGATT
>JAJYBO010000173.1 GCA_021778975.1 Deltaproteobacteria bacterium | reverse complement strand
ACGGGCTGTGCCGGTGCATATTTCAGACAATGTCTGGATCGGCGACCGGGCGATGATCTGCAAGGGCGTTTCCATTGGATGCAACAGCATTGTGGCCGCCGGTTCCGTTGTGACAAAGCCGGTTCCAGACAATGTCGTTGTCGCCGGAAATCCGGCGCGCGTCGTCAAGTCGCTGGATGTCGAGGCAGAGAAACGCACCCGCCGTGACGGTCTTGCCGCCAGCGCCGGCTGGTTCGCCGAACTCGACGCCTGGGATCGGGCGTTGTTGCAGGATAATACCGTTCTGAAATGGCTGCGTTATGTGTTTTTTCCCCAAAAAGGCGATTGATTTCCATATCAGCGAACTTTGTGTTTGCCCTGAATCTCATGTTGCCAGAGGGCGATCGCAAGGATCGCCCCTACACGGGCCGTCACCTTTGTTGACTTTATCGGCCAACTTTACTATTTATTTTTCAGATGACTGTGCGAGAACGGCAAGAAAACTGCAATGATAAAAAGGAGATCGCATCATGACACACACAGACTGGAATCCGGGAACCCTGCTGGAATTATCGGGAGGATACTGGAAAATCTGCGCACTGCATGCGGCTGTGGAACTGGATGTGTTCACAGTGATTGGCGAGCAGCGGCTTTCGGCGGATGCGGTGGCCGATAAAATCCATGCAGATAAGCGAGCGACGGCCATGCTGCTGAACGCTATGACGGCCCTGCGCCTTCTTGAAAAAAATGAAGATGGTTATACCGGTGTTCCGGGGGCCGTACGGTTTCTCTCCCGAATCTCTCCCGATTACATCGGGTATATGATTAAACATCATCACCATCTGGTGGAGTCGTGGAGCCGGCTCGACGAAGCGGTCCGCACCGGAAAATCTGTCCGCGCCCGCGCCAGCCATGGCTCGGATGAAGAGCGGGAAAGCTTTCTGATGGGCATGTTCAACAATGCCATGACGCTGGCGCCCCGGCTGGTTCCCAAAGTGGATTTGTCTGGCCGAAAATCATTGCTGGATTTGGGCGGCGGTCCCGGAACCTATGCCATTCAGTTCTGTCTGAACTATCCGGACTTGAAGGCGGTTGTCTATGATCTGCCAGCCACCCGTCCGTTTGCTGAAAAGACCATCGCCGCGTATGGCATGACGGATCGTATCGGTTTTCAGGCGGGCAGTTATCTGACCGATCCGGTGGCGGGGCGTTATGATGTGGTGTGGCTTTCTCATATTCTGCATGGCGAAGGCCCTGCAGACTGTCACAACATCGTCCGGAAAGCGGTGGACGCGCTGATGCCCGGCGGCATGATTCTGATTCATGAATTCATTCTGAACGACGATATGAGCGGCCCGTTGTTCCCGACGCTTTTTTCTCTCAATATGCTGACAGGAACCCCTTCCGGACAGGCGTATTCTCAGCGGCAACTGACCGACATGCTGGCGGGGTGCGGGGTTAAAGATATTCACCGGATATTCATCGAAAGTCCAAACGATTCCGGGGTGGTGGTTGGCGTTGTTTGAAAGGAGATAGTGATGACGCAAGAAGAACAAATCGAGGCGGTCCGGCAACGGGCCAGAAAAAATTTTTCAAAAGGTTTCAACTGCGCGGAATGCGTACTGGAAGCCGTTATCACCCATATTGATACCGGTCTTCCGGCGGAAATTCTGAAAATGGCCACAGGTTTTGGTGGTGGGTGCGGGTTGTTCGGCGACACCTGCGGCGCTGTGACCGGGGCCATACTGGCGGTCAGTGCGGTGCATGGCCGCAGCACCCTTCCGGAAGGCGAAGGAAAAGAAGCCATGAAAGCCGCCGCGCAACAACTTTATGGCAAACCCGGGCTGTACCGGATATTCAACCAGATACCCAACCGCATCAAGGAAAAATTCGGTGGCACGGTTTGTCGAGAGATTGCGGCGCCCTGGAAGGATACCTGGCTGTGCCGGGAACATGCGCTGCACTGCCGGGAGATTATCACCGAATCCGCCCGAATTGCCGCGGAACTGATACTGTCCGATAAAACAGAGCTGGCTTCCCGGCCTTTTGGCGAAAATGTCGAAAATCTGACGGATCCGTCGCCGGAAGCATGTTCCATCAAGGGCTGAGGTTCGGCATTGTCTCAGGGCGGCGCCCTGAGTTAAAAAAACAGGCCTTGACGGTTTCATAAAACGGCAGCGAGCTGGTTGTACGGTGTCTTCCGTTGTTACGGTGTACATAAGTGTGCATCGTTATGACGAATGTTCATCGGCCTGCCTGTAACCGTGTTATGAAACCGTCCTTAAATTGACTTCTTATGAGAACAACAATCCATGTTTTTCGATTTTTTGACCAAAATATTTGGAAGTAAGAACGAGCGGGACATCAAAAAACTTCAGCCTCTGGTTGAGGAGATTAACGCACTTGAACCACGAATCAAAGCGTTGAGCGATGATGAACTCAAACATCAGACCGTCGTCTTCAGAGAACGTCTGGCGCAGGGATGCTCCTTGGATGATCTGTTGCCCGAAGCGTTTGCCACTGTGCGGGAAGCATCTGTGCGAACCTTGAAAATGCGACATTTCGATGTCCAGTTGATTGGCGGCATGGTGCTGCATCAGGGTAAAATCGCGGAAATGAAGACCGGCGAAGGAAAAACACTGGCCGCGACCCTCCCGGCCTATCTCAATGCGCTGACTCGCAAAGGGGTTCATATCGTGACGGTCAACGATTATCTGGCCAGACGCGATACCGAATGGATGGGCGCCATTTACCGGTTTCTGGGGCTTTCCGTAGGGTGTATCCTGCACGGTCTTGACGATGAGGAACGAAAGGTCGCCTATGGCTCGGATATCACTTACGGCACCAACAACGAGTTCGGATTCGATTATCTGCGAGACAACATGAAGTTCGACCTGGAAAGCATTGTTCAGGGCGAACTCAATTACGCTATTGTGGATGAGGTGGACAGCATCCTGATTGACGAAGCCCGAACACCGCTGATTATCTCCGGTCAGGCGGAAAAATCCACCAATCTCTATTATGAGATAGACACCATCATCCCGCATCTCGTTCGGGAGGATGATTACACCATTGACGAAAAAGCCAGGTCCGTGGTGCTGACCGAGTCCGGGGTTCCCAAAGTGGAACGTATGCTGAAGATGGACAATCTCTACGACGCCCGGAACATCGAGGTCTTGCATCATGTCAATCAGGCGCTGAAGGCGCATACTCTGTTCAAGCGGGATGTGGATTACATTGTCAAGGATGGCGAAGTCATCATCGTGGATGAATTCACCGGAAGGCTCATGCCGGGTCGGCGTTACAGCGAGGGGCTTCATCAGGCGCTGGAAGCCAAAGAAAACGTCCGCGTCGAAAACGAAAACCAGACGCTTGCGACCATCACCTTTCAGAATTATTTCAGGATGTACGACAAACTGGCCGGCATGACCGGCACGGCGGACACCGAGGCTGCGGAATTCAAAAAAATATACAACCTGGATGTGTCGGTGATTCCCACTCACCGATCCATGATACGGCATGATTTTCCGGATCTGATATACAAGACCAAAAAAGAAAAATTTGAAGCGGTCATGAATGAGATCGCGGAATTGCATAAAAAAGGCCAGCCGGTTCTGGTGGGCACCATTTCCATCAACGTTTCGGAGGACCTCAGCGCCAAACTGACGCGACGGGGGATCCGGCATACAGTCCTGAACGCCAAGAACCATGAGAAAGAGGCCGAGATCGTGTCCATGGCCGGTCAAAAAGGGGCCGTGACCATTTCTACCAACATGGCCGGGCGTGGAACGGACATTGTGCTGGGAGAAGGCGTCACCGAATTGGGCGGTCTGCGCATCATCGGCACGGAACGGCATGAAAGCCGGCGGATAGACAATCAGCTCCGCGGGCGTTCCGGCAGACAGGGGGATCCCGGATCATCCCGGTTTTATCTGGCGCTCGAAGACGATCTTCTGCGAATTTTCGGTGGCGAGCGAATGAGCGCCATCATGGAAAAACTGGGCATGGAAGAAGGTGAACCCATCGAACACAATCTGATCAGCCGCGCCATTGAAAATGCCCAGACGAAGGTGGAAGCGCACAATTTCGATATCCGCAAGCAGTTGATCGAATATGACGATGTCATGAACCAGCAGCGGGAAGTGATTTACCGACAACGCCGCGAAACGTTGCGCGGTGACAGTCTCAGGCCCGAAATCGAGGACATGATTCGGGACAAGGCGGAAATCATCGCCCATACTTTTGCCGATGACAAAATTGATGTTTCCGAGTGGGATTTCAAGGGAATGGATGAGGCCATTTTCAATCAGTACAATTTTCATCTTCATTTCACGGAAGCGGTGCTGGATGGCCTGACCCGTGAGGGAGTCGCGGAGATCATCAACACCGAGGCGCTCGAAATTTACGCCAAAAAGGAAGCGGAGATCGGCGCTGAGAATTTCAGACGTCTGGAGCGATATGTGATGCTCAATACGGTGGATGCGCTCTGGAAAGATCACCTGCTGTCCATGGATCACCTGAAAGAAGGCATCGGACTTCGCGGATATGCACAGCAGAATCCTTTGATCGTTTATAAAAAAGAAGGGTTTGAGATGTTTCAGGGCATGATATCCCGAATTCAGGAAGAAACGGTTTCCATTTTGTTCCGGATCCAGCCGGTGGAACCGGAGCGGCTCGATGACTATCATAAACCCAAAGAACAAAATCTGATTTTTTCCGGTTCTGACGGTGCGCCGCAGAAACAGGCGCCGGTGCGCCGCGGCTCGGAAAAAACAGGCCGAAACGATCCCTGTCCTTGCGGTAGCGGGAAAAAGTTCAAAAAATGCTGTGGAAGGTAAGGTGATTTCCAGCGATGCAGGGGCGATCTCCTGGGGGTGGTAGGTTCCATGTTGGAAATTATCTAAGCGAATAAGGTCTCAGAGAGAGAGGGGGTTTTCTGAAATGAATCCGATAAGTCCGGAAATTGAAGGCGGAACCGACGAGGACGTTCAGGAAATTGTCAAGGAACCGTCCATGTTCAGGGTGCTGATTCTGAACGATGATTACACGACCATGGAGTTTGTGGTGGATGTGCTGATACAGGTTTTCAACAAATCTTTCGAAGTCGCGACAGCCATCATGCTGAATGTTCATCGAAAAGGCGCGGGGACTTGTGGGGTATATCCGCTTGAAATTGCAGAGACCAAGATTGAAGCCGTTCATTCCCTGGCGAGGGAGAGCGGCTTTCCGCTCCGATGCACCCTGGAGGAAGCGTGAATCATGATCAATAAAGAACTCAGTGAAACGCTCGGGTTTGCTGTTCGGGAAGCCCGGAAACGCCGACATGAATATGTATCGGTCGAGCATATTTTATTCGCCATTCTGCATGACAATGCTGGCGTTGATATCATCCAGGGATGCGGTGGCAATGTTCAGGGACTGATTGATGCGTTGGAGAAATTTTTTGCCGAACACATGGGGGCCATGCCGGAAGACAGAGATTACGTCCTTCAGCAGACGCTCGCATTTCAACGCTCCATCCAGCGGGCGATCAATCATGTGCGTTCCGCCGAAAAGCAGGAAGTGGCTGTCAGTGACATCCTGGCCTCTATTTTTCTGGAAAAGGATTCTTTTGCAGCGTTTTTTCTGAATGAACAGGGCATTACCCGTTTAGATGTCCTGAGTTATATTTCCCATGACATTCCATTGGTGCAGACTCGTCAGGGATCCGAAGGGGAAAAATCTGAAAGCGGCAAAAGCAATAAACCTCAAAAATCAGATCCCCTTGCCCTCTATACCCGGAATCTGATGGCGCTTGCGGCGGGGAACAAACTGGATCCTCTGATCGGCCGGGAGGCGGAGATTGACAGAACACTTCAGATTCTTTGCCGGCGACGGAAAAACAATCCGGTGTATGTGGGCGATCCGGGTGTCGGAAAAACGGCTATGGCCGAAGGGCTGGCGCTTAAAATTCACGAGGGGAAAGTTCCGGAGCCAATTCGGGAATTAAAACTTTACTCGCTGGATTTGGGGGCGCTTCTGGCCGGAACCCGCTTTCGGGGCGATTTCGAGCAGCGCCTCAAGGGGGTTGTAGATGCCCTCAAACAGCAGAAAGACGCGGTGCTGTTCATTGACGAGATTCATACCATTGTCGGCGCAGGGGCCACGAGCGGGGGGTCCATGGACGCATCGAACATTTTAAAGCCGGCGTTATCTGGCGGTGAATTTCGCTGCATCGGTTCCACCACCTATGAGGAGTACAAGAATCATTTTCAGAAAGATCGGGCGCTGTCCCGGCGGTTTGAGAAAATAGATATCACCGAGCCATCCCTGACAGAGGCGGTTGAAATTTTGAAAGGGCTTCGCTCCCGTTACGAAGCCCACCATGACATCGTTTATACGGATGCGGCGCTGAAGG
>JAJYBO010000172.1 GCA_021778975.1 Deltaproteobacteria bacterium | reverse complement strand
TGGCCCCTGTGAAAACGGTGGGCCTGACATCCAGCGGCATTCCTGTACATCCGATCGCCTGTCTTCAGGATGGCGGGCGCTATGATGTTCTGAAGACCTGCTATCATTTTTCCGCGGAATTGATCGCGGAGTTTAGGGGGCCTGTCGTATCCCGGCTGGTGAGGGTCGTTGATGAACATCTTCCCGATCGGGATGGCGTCAGGCGCTCCAGACTTTTGCAATGTCAGGAAATCATCCGGGAAAGATCGTCTGCGGTGGTTTTCAACAACCGGGAAAACGCCGAACGCTGGCGCCGGTTATACGGGAAACCCGATATCATCGTGCAGATTCCAACCGGATGTCCGGATGTTCTGCCTCAGGAAGCTGTCAGCCCCTATGATCGTAATGAACAGGTCATTCTTTTTCTGGGCAGCATTGTCTCCTCCAGAATGGCCACAATGATCAGTGAAATTGCGGAAAAGCTTCAGGGCCTTGCCCGCGTACACCATATTGGTCAGGACAAAAACCGCTTGTATGGAAACGGATGCCCATGGCGTATCTCGCCGCTGATCATTCAGCATGGTGAAATGAATGAGGACGGCATTTGGAATTATATACATCATGCTCGGCTGGGGCTGGCGGCGGCTCCGGGGCAGCACCTTTTCGACAACGATTTATCGAAGATATATTCCTATCTGCGCGGCGGACTCAGAGTGCTTTCCGAAGAATATATCATCAATAACAATCTGGTGAAGAATACAGGATGGGGAAGCATCTTCCGGTACGGCGACGCGGATGACGCGGTCGCAAAAGCGGTGTCAATGCTGGCGGAACCCGTTTCCTGTCATGAAAAAGAACGGGTCACGTCTTATATGGCGCGGGAACACGCCTGGCAAAACAGAGCCGCCCGGTATCACGAACTTTTCAGGCGGCTTCGAGCTGAAGCGCGAAAAACATCGCCATATTGATGCCGATCTGCGGATAGATATTCATCAGTTCCCGGATGTATTCGTGGTCGATGACATACGCCTCCATGAAATCAGATGCCACGACATGCGTGCTTCCGGCGGGGCTGTGGGTAAACAGCGATTTTTCACCGAAAATGGCGCCGTCAGAGAGAGAGCCGATGATATTGCCATCCGATCGCCCGTATCGGATGCAGAGATCGACCCGGCCGCTGATGATGCAAAAAAGTGCATCAATGGGCGTTCCTTCCCTGATGAGGATATCTCCGGTCTTGTAAAACTGTTGCCGGACGACAGCGCCGACGGCTTCCAGCGCCCGGATGGTCATACCGTTAAAGAGCGGCGTTTCCTTCAGGATATTCATGTTGAAAACGATTTCCGGCATAAAGGGATTGCCTCCAGTGATTATTTTCATGGCATAGGCGGCTGTCTGGCGCACATTTTCCTGTGAATCATCCAGAAGCCGTTCGATGGCGGGGTAATAAAAAAGCTCCGGCGCATGTTCTCCGATCGCAAATGCGGTGAGCATTCTGGCTGTCGGATCGGGGCTTTCCCCCAGAAAAAAGAGCAGTGATGCAAGATCATGAAATTGCTGAAAAGCCAGCATGGCTCTTCCTTTTGCGATCTTGTCTTGGAGAGGGATGTTTTCAATCAGCGGCATCAGGAGCCGCGCAATTTCAGGGCGCAGTATAGACTCCAGCAATTCCGCGGCGACGGCGGCTCTGTCCGAATGAAGCGCGCCGTAAATGAGGCCGATGTCTTCATTGCCGATTCTCATGGCCTGAAAAATCAGTTTTAGAGAATTCTCGTTGACTTCCGTAAGATGCGCAATCAGCATATCCACGCCCGGTGACGACGGCTCTTTGGACAGCACATCTATCATGGAAAGGGTGGGGTAGATGTTTTTCAGTTCCCGTCCGATAAGGGCAAGTGGCGTATGTTTTTTCCCGGAAAGTCGCATGGCCTCGACAATGCCCTGTTGCATCCGGAGCGGCGCGTCAAGAAGCACTGCCTCGAAAAACGGTTGAAACCGCTCTCCATAATACGACAGGCAATCAATGGCCGCCCTTCGGACAACGCCGACATCGATCATTTTTTTTATCAACCGATTGACAGCCCTGACGTTTTCGCTTCCGGAAATAGCGTTTATTGCCTGAACACGGACGGTTTCATCGGGATCGTCGAAACGTTCCAGGATTTCTTCCAACTGTTCAGGAAAGACGCTGTCCGGCCTGTCGGCGCTTATTTCTTCTTTCTGAAGTTCGGGAAAAGACGTGAAAGGCATTCCCGAATCACTTTCAATACGGCTGTAATCAATGGCGTGGTCCAGGAGCGTTTGTTTCAGGCCGCTGCTGAATCTTCGGTAAAAACGACTGGTTTCATATATCCAGTATCCTGTCAAAAATACCGCCGGAAATGCCAGATCGTGGGCGGGGATGAATTTTTTCAGAATCACCATGCCCAGCGCGCTGACAATTACGGACGCCTTGACAACGCTACCGCCGATAAAAATTCGGCTCCATCTGGCGATGCGCCTGGGAACCATACTGAAAAAAACCTTGTTGATCGGTCCTGCAACGGCGCGCTGGATCGTGAGAACGGAAAATTGCCCGTATGCGGCGACCGCAATATGAAACGACGCGGCAAGACCGGCGAATACCGTCAGAAAGTTGACGGGATGAACAAAGGATGCCTTCGTCAGGCCGATACGGGCATACAGTTTGCCCATGGCCAGCATAAACCCGAAGGCGATCAGGGTGCTGACGCCGCGGAAGACACCGAGAAACATCAGCAGAGAACGTTCGGAATGAAATGCGCTTTGGGCTATGACAGCGAACTGGTAGGTAAAGATCGGCAGGAGAATGTTGGGGACGACGGCATTGACCATGAGGTATCGGAGGATCGGATATTCTCTGATGAGAGAGATAATTTCGCCGGGTTTGGGAGGGACCGGCGTCGGCGCTTTCCGCAGGTGTTCTGTCCGTGGGACAAAACGGCCCGCGGTCGCGGCCAGAACGGCTCCGATCAATAGATAACCGGTGGCGACAATTATAAGTAAAGAATTATAACCTGCAATACCGGCAAGAGGGGCGACGACCATGCCTCCCAGAGCGGCGCCAAGCACCTGCCCGGCTGTGATCAGCGGGAAAATCCGCTTTCCCTGCCGGGCATCGAATATATCAGCGGCGATGTTCCAGAGATACACGAGAAAAAAGGAGTCCAGAATATTCATGAGCTGAAAAAGCAAGGGATAGGCGATGACGGCCCCCTTCAAGACCATCATATAAAGAATGACCGTCATCACGGCGCAGAAGATCATGCAGCCCGCCGTCACCATAGCATCGGTCGTTTGCCTGAAAAGTCGGGACGTCAGGTGAAACAGCGCCACTGTCAGGACGCCGTTGATCAGTAGCATGACAGGAATCTGTTCCGCTCCGCAGCGTTTTATGAAAGTAGCGTCCACATAGCTCCGGAATATCCCCAAAAAGAAAAAAACGAAGAAGAAAAGCAGTGCCGCCCATTGGCATGAACGGCGTTCGTGATCGTACAGATTGAGTTTCTGGCTGATAAAATCGTTCATGGCATTATCCGGGATATAACTCAGGCAATATTTTATTGTATTGATTTCAATAAAATGGCAATGATATATCCCTACCACGAAAATGAGGTGATAGCAACGAAAGGCGAAATGATACGGCGCATACTTTATTATACCCATAATTCCATCGGTGTCGGCCATGTTTTCAGAGCCAGGGCCATTATTAGCGGAATTCAGAAATGGCGGCCGGATATTGATTTTCTGGTGCTGTCCGGCACGTCCATTCCCCACGTGTTGCTTCGGAAAGGCGTCGAAGTGGTGAAGCTGCCAGGTGTTGAAAGGGTGATGACGGCGCATGAGGCCCCACCGGATATCCTGAGGGATCGGGATGCATCGGCCTTTGCCGGACCTTTGTTCAAACCCCGCTATTTCAACGGCGTGACACTTGATGCTGTCATGCGGCTGCGCCGGAACATTATTGCCGAGTCTTGCCGCTGGTTTCAGCCGGATGTCGTCATGGTCGAGCATTATATGGGCGGACTTCTGGGGGAGATGGCGACGATACTCCACCGGAACCGCCGCTTGCGCCGGTTTATCAGCGTGGGGTTTTCCCGCGGTATCATGGGGTCAGGCGGAGAGTTTCTGGCGGCGTGCGGGCCGCATCATCTCGGCGAGTTGATCAGCGACATGGATTATATCTACATCTTTGACGATAACGTCGTTTTGAACCGTTGCGCCCAGTATGAAACGCTGAAGTCTTCCATAACCCCGCAAATTGCCTGTGTAGGCCGGATCACCGATAAACGTATGGATGAAATACCCCATCGGGGTGAAGTGCTGCGCCGCTTCCGGCTTTCGAGCGAACCCATTGTGTTGATGGCGCTGTCCCGTCACGGCGATATCGCTGGTTTGTGTATCCGTTTGCTGGAAGCCTGCCGCATCGCCGGCATTGACGGAACGCATCAGATCGTCTTTGTCATCGATCCTTATCTCGAAAAAGATGCCCTTGAAACCATCCGGAACCATTCTCTGGCGGTGCAGGTCCGATTTCTTACGTTTTTCTATTCTCTTGTCGATCTTGTTCGCGCATCGGAGTTGGTGATTTGCCGGGCTGGTTACAATATGGTCAACGAGCTTCTGATGACGGGCGTTAAGGCCATCGTCATTCCGGAAGCCCATCCCGGCGGAGAGCAGGAAGCCAGGGCGACAACGATTCCGCGTGACAATATCACTGTGCTGCCGGAAGAATCTGTCCTGAAGGCCCCCCCGGCGGAGACTCTTCAGGACATTGCCCGGCGTCCTCGCGTAGCGCTTCGTTTCGATTTCGATAAATATGCGATCGGCAGGCGCATCATGACGGATCTGGAGCGGTATCACGCCTGATATCCTCGTAAAAACATGAAAGGTTCTATCGAAGTCACCACCCCGCCCTTCGGGCACCCCTCCACCGGAGGGGAATCAAGTAGCGGGGAGACAGTGAAGAGTCAATTCCCCTCCTTTGGAGGGGTGGCAGGCGAAGCCTGACGGGGTGGCGCCTTTGAGAAATACAAGGCGCTACATGTCGCTGCCCTTCAACCCCAAGCTGAAAGAACGCGCCAAGTAGCTTCGCAAAGCCGGTATGCTGCACAAAGTCTTGTTGTGGAATCAGCTTAAAAAGAGGGGAATGTATGAGCGAAGAACTCACGCCGTACTGCATCGAACCGATTTCGAGCGTTTCTTCGGCCTGATCTGAGGAACTGACAACGTCGTCACACCTGCCGGCGTGCGCGGTTCTTTTGAGCCGCCAGTGTTTCCAGGTCATGCGAAATCGTCCGAAAACGCTCTGGCGTCAGATGCAGACAGAAACAGTTGCGAGGGCTTTGATGCCCGAAAAGTGAGGGGTTGTAACGCTCGGGAATAAGCCCTTCAGCACGGCACAGCCGGAAGGCTTCCGTTCCGGGGTACGGCGTGAAAAGGCTGTAAATGATTTTTTCGCAGTCGGTGGTTTCCATGGCCATCCGGGTATCGTGAAGCGTTGCTTCGGTTTCCCAGGGGAATCCGGCCATGAAAAACGTGTGGAGGCGGATACCATGGCGGACGATGAGACGGCAGGCGGCCAGTGCCGCCTCGATGGTAAAGCCTTTTCGGATGTGTTTCAGAATGTCGTTATTTCCCGATTCAATTCCCAGTTGAATCATACGGCATCCGGCGTCTTTCATGAGCCGGATGTTGGCGTCATTGACCAGCCTCACATGAATTTCACAGCTCCAGGTGATGCCGGGGGTCAGGTATTTGAGCGCGTGACAGAGACGCCTCAGATAATCACCGGTGACACCGAAGGTGTCGTCATCGAAATGAAAGCGTGTAACGCCCATGGATTGCAACGAAGTGATTTCCGTGGCGACATGTTCGGGATCTCGGAATCGCGGTTTTCTTCCCCATATTTCCCGCGATCCGCAGTAAAGGCAGCGATGGGGGCATCCCCGTGTGGCGAACAGATACCCGAAAGCCCTCTTGGGATATTTCTCGTAATCAATCAGGATATCTCTGGCGTATTGAAATGGAAACCCCAGATCGTCGAGGCTGGCTGAAAGCGTTCGGAGAGCGGTGAATTGGTGCTGACGGCCGTTTCGGAAAGACAGACCGGCGACGTCATCGAGAGAACCGCCGGATTCGATGGCGTGAAGCAACTCGACCAGCGTCGTTTCGCCTTCTCCGGAGACGCAGATGTCAATATCTCGGTTTTCCAACATTTCGGCGCCGGTGCTGGAGGGGTGAGGGCCGCCGACAACAATGACAGCGGATGAATCAATGCTTTTGGCGATCCCGGCGATCCGGAAGGCGGCAGCCAGGGTGGATGATTTTACTGAAATTCCGACCACAGTGGGCCGGTATGACTGTAACACCGACCGGACGGCGCTCCATATT
>JAJYBO010000171.1 GCA_021778975.1 Deltaproteobacteria bacterium | reverse complement strand
TATTCTGGATGAAGCCGGCCGAACCCCCAACGCCATGTTCATCCTGAACATGATAGACTATCTGAACAACCGTCAGGACGATGCCATCATGCGCAGCAAGGAGCAGCGATTCAACCCGCTGGTCGAGATTTCCGCGCCGGCCAAAACCATCGTCAAGTCCGTGAATATCGCAGGGCTTCCGATACTGGTGGTGCTGTTCGGCCTTGGCGTGTGGATTCGTCGCAAATCCCGCAGACGGCGAATTCAACTCATGTTTCAATCACAGGAAGGGTGACGATGAAAATCAAAAAAGAATATCTGATTATTGCGGTCGTGATTGTATTGGCGATCATCTATCTGGCGGTACGGAAATCCAACAGAACGGAATACCAGCTCCCCGTCATTCCCCAAATGGCGCTGGAGCAGGTGGGGAAGATAGAGGTCACCCATGCCGGCAAAACGCTGACGCTGGAAAAAAAAGACAAAAAATGGCAAATTCTGCCCCAGGGATACTTGGCGGATCCGGATAAAGTGAACACCATGCTGAATGATTTGTCGCACCTGACCCTTACGGCGCTGACGTCCGAGTCCAAAGCCTATGCCCGTTACGATCTGGAGACGGACAAGGCCATCCGCGTACAGGCATGGGCAGGCGCCGCGGTGCAGCGGGATATCCGGATTGGTAAAGCGGCCTCGACCTATCAGCACACATTCATTCGAATTGGCGAAACCCCCCAGGTATATCAGGCGGAACACAATCTGAGAGGCGCCTTCGATCAAACGGTCGAACAACTCCGCGATAAAACCGTCATGCAATTTGACACCGCGGACATCAAGGAGATTGACATTACCCAAAATGGCCAGAAGACCGCGTTTCTCAAAAAGGAAGTTACGCCACCTGCCGCCGGAAAAAGCCAGCCCTCCACAGGAGCGGCGAACACCACGGCAAGCGCGGCGGCCAACAAACCTGCGGCAGGCGCCGTTGAGGTTCAATGGACGACGGATCAGGGAAAACCCGCGGATTTATCTCAAATCAACCGTCTGCTGTCTATCCTGTCGCATTTGTCCTGCGAGTCGTATATCGAGGGAAAGACCAAAAACGATATGGGGCAGGCGCCGGTCAGCACCCTTCTGGTGAAGGGCAAAAAGGACTATACGCTGACGCTGTATCCTCAGCCCGGCAAAGCGGGCAGCGGATATCCGGCAATATCGTCGGAAAGCGAGTATCCGTTCACGCTTCCGGATTATCAGGGCAAAACACTTGCTGCAGATCCACAGAAGCTGACGCCATCCGAGAAGAAAGCGGAAGCACCTCCTGTCGCACCAGTGTCCGGAGGGAATATTCCACCGCAAAAACCGTAACGGAGACATCTTTTTTCGCGCCTGAACCATAAGGCCGAACAGTTGCCGGAACGATGGAGTATCGTTCCGGCAACCGGTTCGGGTGCTATGGCGCAATATTTAGAAAATGTAGAAGTTTCTGACACCAGTATCCCATGAAAGCGGTTACCGGCAGCGTGAGTACCCACGCCCACACCATCCGTTCCACAATTCCCCACTTCACGGCGCTGAACCGCTTGGTGGCGCCAACCCCCATGATGGAAGCGGAAATAATATGGGTGGTGGACAGAGGAATTCCCCAGTGAGATGCAATCTGGATAACGGTGGCGGCGGTGGTTTCGGCGGCAAAGCCGTGAATCGGCTGTAATTTTACCATCTTGTGACCCAGAGTTTTGATGATGCGCCAGCCACCCGCCGCGGTGCCAACCGCCATCGTCAGGGCGCACAGCACTTTGATCCAGGCATAGACCTCAAATTTCGTGGATACCAGAAAATTCATCCAGGAAGGAAGCCCCTGAAAAATACCGGCGTGCGTTGCGGTGAACAACGCCAGAGCGATGATACCCATCGTTTTCTGGGCATCGTTCGTGCCATGACTCAACCCCATAAACGATGCACTGACCAGTTGTAGCTTGTTGAAAACGGTATTCACATGCCGGGGGGTCTGTCTTTTCAACACCACCATCAACAGGCCCATCAATATGAACCCCGCAATAATACCGACCACAGGCGACACGATCATGGGAACAATCACCTTTGGCCAGAGACCTTCCACCTGATGCGTCGCCGGATTGATGGATGACCATCGAATCACCGACCAGTTGTCATGCGCGGACGCCAGCGTCGCGCCGCACAACCCGCCGATCAGCGCATGGCTGGAACTGGAAGGCAACCCGAACCACCAGGTAAGCAGCCCCCAAATGATCGCGCCGATGAGCGCACACAGAATCGTCTGAAGCGTTACGAACTGGGATTCCACCAGGCCGTTGCCAATGGTGGCGGCCACAGCGGTCCCCCACATCGCCCCCAGCAGATTGGTAACGACCGCCAGCAGCACCGCCTCTCTGGGCATCAGCACCTTCGTAGATACGACGGTGGCGATGGAATTGGCCGTATCGTGAAACCCGTTGATGTATTCAAATACCAGAGCGATCAGAATGACGCACAAAATCAGTATCATAAGCTACCGCCCCATTCATGAATTTTTCAGAACGATGTGAAAAACCACTTTCCCGGCATCCCGGCAGCGATCAATCGCCTTTTCGAGAAGCTCGTACAAATCCCGCAGAATGATCGTTTCGAGTATTTCATATTTATGGGTGTAAAGATCGCACAGCAATTGCAGCATCAGTTGGTCCGCTTCACCCTCCAGTTCGTGCAGACGGTCTGTCTGAACCTTGATCCGATCTATTTTAGGATTCTGGCGCAGCGATTTGACCATCTGAAGCAGCGTTCCGGCCGCCTGATCGAGAATGGCGATCTGCCTGGAAAAGTCTTGCCCCTCAAGCGGCTGATGAAACAATATGAAACGCTCCGTGAATTTTTCAAGCATTTTGGGAATCTTGTACAGCGCATCCGAGAGCGATTCAATATCTTCGCGATCTATTGGCGTCACAAATGTTTTACACAAATGTTCGGCAATATCTTCGGTGATGTGCTTTCCGTGATGCCGGGATTCCTTGAAATCGGCAAGACTGCCCGCGGCGTCCGGTTGTCTCAACAACGCAATCAGCGCCTGAACATTGTTACATACCTGTTGAGCGCTGTCTTCCAGAAAATCGAAAAACTTGTCGTCTTTTCCAAGCAGTTTTTGCAAAGAGAACATGGTGTGGTTTCCGTTCTGATAAGGTTTGACGGCTTCGTAAAAAGTTCGGATGCTGCGCTGCATCCTTCGCCGTTGCGGCGCACCCAAAAGTACGCCTTACGCCTCAGGGCTTGCCCGCGAACTTTTTACAAAGCCGTCTGAAATTCGATTTTTTACGAGAGCGTTAAACTTGAAAAATCGAGTTGCCGTTCCGCCTTTTAAAATCCAGTACTTCGAGTCAGTTTTTCACCAGCCAGTCACTGAGAGTGATAAACCAAATAATTTCAAATTGATAACAAAATGAAGGCCTAAAACGACATTATATTGTGGGTGCTGATATCAAAATTTGTACGAAAGCGTCAATCAAAAATTTAACATTTTTAAATTATGGAAAATAGGTTTTGATATTTTGCTTGACAGCACCGATAAAATGTAATTGTATGATTCCGGTGGAGCAAAGTGGAGGGGCGCGTATATTGCGTGGGTACAGTTACCATACCATTGATCCAAAAGGCCGGATCATCGTTCCGGCCAGATTTCGAGACAGCATCACTGCCAGTGGAACAAACGCTCTGATGATTTCCAGGATGGATCGGTGTGTGGTAGCCTATACGCTTCCGGAATGGCAGAAAATCGAAAATCGGATACTGGCTTTAGTCGAAAAAAGTGAAACCATGCGCCGATTTCGCCGGGTTTTTATCGGCGGTTCCTTCGAATGTCCCTGTGATCGGCAAAGCCGCATACTGATTCCCCCCAGTTTAAGGCGGTATGCGGCCATAGATAAAGAAATCGTCATGGTAGGAGTGCTGGATCATTTTGAAATATGGTCGCGTGAAAACTGGGATCAGGAAAATCTGACAATGGATGCGGATATGCAGAAGGAGGATGTCAGAAACGAAATCGCCAGACTGGGGCTCTAATCATGGATTATCATCACATTGCGGCAATGCCTCGGGAAGTGACCTTTTATCTGAATTGTCAGCCCGGAAAAGTGTATGTGGACGGCACGCTCGGCGGATGCGGCCACGCGCTGGACATCTGTAAAAAAATGAGTCCCGGAGGCGTTCTGATTGGCATAGATCAGGATGTGGACGCCGTTCGGAACGCCGCCATTGTCCTGAAAGAATTTGCTCCGCAGGTACATGTTTTTCACGGCAATTTTATCCGAATTCGAGAGTTTCTGTCGCAGGTAAACATTACCGGTGTGGATGGCATTCTTCTCGATCTGGGTCTCTCCCTGCATCAAATCACTCAAAGCGGCAGAGGTTTCAGCTTCAGAGCCGACGAGCCCCTGGATATGCGAATGGACGTCGCATCCGATACAACGGCAGCGGACATCATCCGTTCGTTCAGCGAATCCGCACTGACGGATTTGTTTTTTCGGTATGGCGAAGAACGATATTCCCGCGCCATTGCCCGACAAATTATAGAAAACCGAAAAGATCGAGACATTGTCAGCAGCAAGCAACTGGCCGATATCGTGGCCGGGGCATTGCCGGCATCCGCACGATATCGCCAGAAAATTCATCCGGCAACCCGTGTTTTTATGGCGCTGCGTATCGCCGTGAACAACGAACTCGAAATGCTGAAAACTCTTTTGAGCGAAATAACAGAGCTTCTGAATCCAGGAGGCAGGCTCTGTGTGTTGTCCTTTCATTCTCTCGAAGACCGTATGGTGAAGCAGTACATGAGACAGCTTCAGTCCAAATGCCAGTGTCCTCCAGATTTTCCCCGCTGTATCTGCGGAAAAGTTCCGACGGCCCGCGTACTGACATCCAGGGCGGTGCGGCCTACAGAGAACGAGATTCAACAGAATCCCATGGCCAGAAGTACACGGCTTCGGGTGCTGGAGAAATTATGAGCGTCGACGAACTCGTCATGAATTCCGCTACCAGAAAATCCGCCTGGAAGGATGCGGCGTCATCGCATGATACGGTCAAAAAGCCCAGATCCAATTATCTGGGGCTCTGGATTTTTCTTTTGGGATTGTTTGTCATCGAACTCGTTTTTTACACCTGGTGCCGGGTGCAGTGTACCCAACTGGGGTACGAAATGGTCAAAGACGACGAAATCCATCAAAAACTGTCTGCACTTAAAAACAGCATGGTGGTCGAGCTTGCGCGGCTGAAATCTCCGGACAGAATTTCCGAAATTGCCAGGCAGCAGTTAAAGCTCGAGCCGCCTTCGCGTGACCAGATGGTGGTGTTGCCATGAAGAAACAAGAGAAAAACAAGACGCTGCGATCCCGTATCCGGGTTCTGGCTTTTATCATGTATCTCCTCTTTTTTGTAATGGCCGGTAAATCCGTTTATTATCAGGTGATCATCAGAGACTGGCTCGCCAACAAGGCGCTGGGTCAGTATGAAAAGCAGGAAATCATCGCCGGAAAACGCGGTGAAATTTTTGACGCCTGTCACCGAAAACTGGCTGTCAGTCTCGATGTAACATCCATTGGCGTGCATCCCGCACAGATCGTTGACGCGCGGGCCACGGCCAAAGCGCTTTCGGATACGCTGGGGATAAGCCGTCACGAAATTGTCGCCAAACTTCTGTCCAAGAAGCCGTTCATATGGATCAAACGACAAATATCTCCCAAAGAATCAAGTACGCTGGAAGCAATGAAACTTCCCGGCGTTATGTTTCTGCCGGATCACAGCCGGTTCTATCCCAACCGGTCTCTTGCCGCTCAGGTCATCGGATTTTGCGGCATTGACGGCAAGGGAATCGAAGGTCTGGAATATTTTTACAATTCCGAACTCCAGGGAAAGCAGGACCGAGTCAAAGTACTCAAAGATGCTCTGGGACGCAGGTTTGATTCGGAAAAAAACACTGAACCTAACTGTGACGGCCACAATCTGATTCTGACCATAGACGGCGCCATTCAGTACACAGCCGAAAAAGCCCTGGAGGATGCAGTGGTGGGGTTTTCCGCCAGGTCCGGCATCGCCATTGTCATGGATCCGCGAACCGGCGGCATTCTGGCGCTGGCGCACTACCCGCGCTTCAACCCCAATTCCTATCAAGACTATCCACGAGACGATATACGAAACCGCGCGTTCACCGATCCGTTCGAACCCGGATCAACCATGAAAATTTTCAGCGCGTCCGCGGCCATCGAATCCAAAATCTGCAAACCCACCACCACATTTTATTGTGAAAACGGGGCGTTTCGGGTGGGGTCCAACATCGTTCACGACACCCATTCTTATGGAACGCTGACATTACAAGAAATCATTAAATATTCCAGCAATATCGGCGCGATAAAAGTTGGTCAGATGCTCGGAGGCGA
>JAJYBO010000170.1 GCA_021778975.1 Deltaproteobacteria bacterium | reverse complement strand
GGACGCTCGATATCAACGGCGACAAGGCGCTCGAACATTCGACCGGCAATATCGAGGACAATCCGGCGCTGGGGCTTCGGGCGATTCGGTATTGTCTGAAGCACCAACTGGTGTTCAAAACGCAGCTTCGGGCGATTTTACGAGCCGCGGCGTATGGTAATGTCCGGGTGCTGTTTCCCATGATTTCGGGGCTGGAGGAGATTCAGGAAGCTAAATATCTGCTGAACACAGTCTCGGAAGAGCTGCTGCAAGAAGGGATTTCTCATAACCGCAGCGTTGAGATCGGTGTCATGATCGAAGTGCCGTCGGCTGTCATACTGGCCGATATTCTGGCGGACGCCGTGGATTTTTTCAGCATCGGCACCAACGACCTGATTCAGTTTTCTTTGGCCATTGACCGCGGCAACCGGGATGTGGCGTACCTGTACAATCCGCTGCATCCGGCAATATTGCGGCTGTTGAAACAGACGGTGGACGCGGCTCACGCCAAAGGTAAGAAAGTGTTCATGTGCGGTGAAATGGCGGGGGATCCGGTGCATCTTCCGGTGCTTCTGGGGCTGGGGATTCAGGAGTTCAGTATGACGCCGCACGCCATTCCCCTGGCGAAACAGACCGTCCGTTCTTTAAGCATCGCTGAATCCCGCAATTTTGTCACCGAGATCCTTGCGGAAAAAACCGCTCAGGCCGTTATGGAACACGTCCAGCGCCGCTATGCCATGTCGCATCCGGAATGACACGGCTGAGAGAACACTCCCTTCCCCCTGACAAAAGGGTCAGCCGAAAGAAGGGAATGTCTCCCACACCTCGCGGTTCAGCGCGGTGTTTAATCACACATTTCAAACAGGGCCGCCGCGCCCATGCCGCCGCCGATGCACATGGACTCGACGCCGTATTTGACGCCGCGCTGCCGCATGTTGGCCAGAAGTGTGGCGCAGAGCTTGGCGCCGGTGCATCCCAGCGGATGTCCGAGAGCGACAGCGCCACCGTGAATGTTGACCTTCGCCATGTCAATGCCCAGTTCCCGCACGCAGTAGATGGCCTGGGAAGCGAATGCTTCGTTGATTTCAAACAGATCCACGTCCTTGATATCCATTCCCGCCAGCTTCATCAGCTTGGGGATGGCGTACCGGGGACCGACACCCATTTCATCGGCTTCACACCCCACAGTGGTGTAGCATTTGATCTTGGCGATGGGTTTGATACCCAAAGCTTTCGCCCGATCGCCGCTCATGATGATGCTGGCCGCCGCGCCGTCGGTGGTCTGTGAAGAATTGCCGGCGGTGACGGAACCGTTCGCTGCGAACACCGGACGCAGTTTGGCGAGTCCTTCCAGCGTGGTGGTTTCCCGGATGCCGTCATCCGCCGAAATGATCACGGTCTCCCTTTTGTAAGTGCCGTCGGCCTGTTTCACGAACCTGGCGGCAGGCGTCGGAACAATTTCCGTGAACAGGCCCTTATCCCTGGCTTCCGCCGCTTTGATGTGAGACTGAACCGCAAACTCGTCCTGCTGCTGACGGGGAACGTTATAACGGTTGGCGACGTTTTCCGCGGTGATCCCCATGGAAGCGTACAGATCGGCGTGAATCCGGCTGTGCTGCGGATGAGGTCTGGGCAGATTGCCGCCCATCGGCACGTAGGTCATGGATTCGACGCCGCCGCCGATCACCACATCCGACCAACCGGACATGACTCTCAGGGACGCCAGCGCAATGGCCTCAAGCCCTGAAGAACAGAAGCGGTTGACCGTGGCGCCGGAAACTTCCGCGGGAAAGCCCGCGATCTGGGAGGCAATCCGTCCGATGTTCAGCCCCTGCTCCGCTTCCGGAAAAGAGCAGCCGATCATCATGTCATCCACGTCTTTTTTTTCGAGGTTCGGGGTCATGTCCACCGCAGCGTTCAGGATAAAGGACAGCAGGTCTTCGGGCCGCGTATCCTTGAACCCTCCCTTGGCCCTCCGGCATCCCGGAGTTCTGACGGATGTAACTATATATGCATCTCTCATGATAGTTCTCCTTTGTTGAATTAATTTCTGAGCGGTTTGCCGGTTTTAAGCAAATGTTCCACACGGGCGACGGTCTTTTCTTCTTTCCAGAAATCCACAAACGCATCGCGTTCGAGCTTGAGGATGGTTTCCTCATCAACCAGGCTTCCGGTTCTCACATCGCCGCCGCTGATGACATAGGCGATACGTTTGGCCAGGAATACGTCATATTCGCTGACGAATTTGGCGCTCTGCATGTTGAACAGCTCGCCGTTCACCATACCCTGTCCCGCTTCACCGAATACTTTCAGCTTGCGTCTGGCCGGGGGCGCATAGCCATCGGACACCATCTTGAGGACTTCTTTCTTGGCTTCGCCGATCAGGTAATCCCGGTTGAAAACGATACGGTCGTTGGGGCCCAAAAATCCGTTGGCGCGCGCTTCCGCAGCGGAGGTAGATACCTTGGCCATGGCAATCGCCATGAAGGTCGGAATGAAAAATTTGGCCAGATCCATATCCGAAACAGCTTCCGGAATATTGGCGGTCATTTTCTTCCAGAGATTCATGCAGCCGCCGCCGCCGGGCAGAAGACCGACGCCGATTTCAACCAGCCCCATGTAGAGTTCCGCATGCGCGACGATTTTGTCTGCGGTGCCGATGCAGACTTCGCACCCGCCGCCCAGCGTCATACCGTAAGGCGCGGCCACGATCGGAAAGCTGGAATATCTGGCTCTCTGCATTCCGGCCTGGCCCATCGCCAGGAACGCATCAATTTCCGAATATTTACCTTCTTTGGCCAGAGCCGCCATAAAGGCCAGATCGCCGCCTGCGGAAAATGCGCCAGGCATGCCGCCCGCCTGGTTGCCGATGACCAGCCCGGCGCCGTTGGCGTCCACATACTCGACGCACTGCCCCATGAACTCAACGATTTCGCCGTTGATGGCGTTCATCTTGCTGTGGAATTCGCAGCAGAATACATCGTCGCCGATATCCACCAGGGAGGCGGATTTACAGGATTTGACAACTTTGTTTGCCGCCTTCTGGGACGCCAGCGAAATAACATTGGCGCTGATGGCCGCATTTTTATAGGATCCCGAGGCGAAATCATAATATTGCAGTTTCCCGTCGGTCGTTTTGTAAAACGAGCTGTGACCGCCGGCCAGCATTTTCTTGACACAGGAGGGCACGGCCATGCCGTCTTTTTCCATTTTGGCGACGGATTCAGCGACCCCGATGGCATCCCAGGTCTCAAACGGCCCCATGCTGAAGTTGAACCCCCACTTCATGCCGTTGTCAATCTCGACAATGGTGTCCGATATTTCGGGGATCCGGTTGGCGGAGTAAATCAGGTTGTACGCCAAGGCTTTCCAGGCGTAACGGGCGCCTTTGTCGTCTCCGTAAACAACGGCCTTGATCTTTTCAGGAAGGGTTTTGGCTTTTTTCGCGGCTTCCAGGCAGGGAAAGGCCGCCGGGCCGTATTCCACATACTCCAGCGTCGCGGGGTCAATGACCTTGCGGATTTTTTTCCATTCCGGCGTTAGTTCCGTCTTGTAGAACCCGCCCTGGGTCTTGTTGCCCAGATATTTTTTCTCGATCATTTTCTTGACGAAATCCGGGACGATGAAGCTGTCTCTGGCCTCGTCGTTTTCCACCAGGCTGTAGGTGTTGCCCGCCACATGTCCCATGGTGTCCAGCCCGACAAGGTCTGTCGTCTTGAACATGGCGGTTTTGGGCCGCCCCAGTGCGGGGCCGAACAGCGCATCCACTTCGGGAATGCTGACACCGTCTTCCAGCATGATCTGCATGGCCCTGACAATGCCCTGAACGCCGATTCGGTTGGCGACGAAATTAGGCGTGTCCTTGGCCCAGACAATGCCTTTGCCCAGAATGCGTTCACCGTAATCGGCCATGAAGTCCAGAACTTCAGGAAGGGTTTCCGCGCCGGGGATGATTTCTAAAAGTTTCATGTACCGCACGGGGTTGAAAAAATGCGTCCCCAAAAAGTGCTGGCGGAATTCCTGGCTCAGCCCTTCGGACATGGCTTTCAGGGGGATTCCTGACGTGTTGGACGAAATGACGCTGCCTTTTTTGCGGACAGGTTCGATACGTTTGAAAAGCTGCTGTTTGATTTTCAGATTTTCCACCACGACTTCGACAATCCAATCGCAGTCCGCCAGTTTGTCAAAATCATCTTCCATGTTGCCGATCGAGATCAGATTTGCATCCATTTTCTGCATGAGAAGCGCCGGCCTGGATTTCAGCACCGTATCCAGCCCCGCCTTGACGATGCGGTTCCGGGCAGCCGGGTCATTTTTTTCCGAGTCCTTCAGATCAAATGGAACAATATCCAGCAGCAGCGTTTTGACGCCGGCGCTGGCAAGAAGCGCGGCAATGCCGCCGCCCATGACGCCGGAGCCGATCACTGCGGCCTTTCTGATTTTTCTGCTCATAATACCCTCCTGAATAGTTAAGTTCATAATGGTCTGTTCATATTGGATTCTTCCGGGAGGCGGACGGCCTTGGCATCCGGTTGCGGTGTTTACGAACCCCACCAAATATGAATGAGTATTCATTCATTTATCAGAGTACGACTTTGCCTGTCAAGAGAAACATTAAAAAATGTTGCGTTAAGAAAATATTCTTTTAAATTAGACTGGTAACTTCACAAACTCAAAATATCAGGGAAAGTAATTTTGGGAAAAGGCATAAAATCAGTGGATTCATAAAGGTGAATTGCAATTCATTGAATGAGACCGAAGGATATCTGATATTTTTCTCGATAGTTGCTCCATGTTGAACGGTTTCTGGATAAACCCGTCACAGCCGCGTTTCAGGATATCGGCGGCCTGTCCGTCCATGGAATAGCCACTGGACAACAACACCCGGGCGCCCGGATCCATGGTTTTGAGCCTGTCATATGTTTCGCCGCCGCCCATGACCGGCATAATCATGTCCAGAACGATCAGCACGATCCGATCCTGGTGCTGGCTGTAAATTTCCAGCGCCAGTTTGCCGTTTGACGCGGTGAGTACTTGATATCCAAGTGTTTCCAGAAGTTGAACGCCCACATCCAGAATCAGCTTCTCGTCATCCACCAACAAAATCGTTCCACTGCCTTTATGAACGGAGGTCGGCACTGGAGCGCTATCATGGGTTGCTTTCTGATCGGAAGCCGGCAGATATACGGTGAAGGTAGCGCCCTTACCTTTCTCGCTATACACATTGATGATACCGCCATGATTTTTAATGATGCCATAGGCCGACGCCAGCCCCAGTCCGGTGCCCCGCCCCTTTTCTTTAGTGGTAAAAAAAGGCTCGAAAATTCGCTTCTGGACATTGATGTCCATCCCCACCCCTGTGTCGGTGATGGACATTTTGACATATTTGCCAGGCGTTACGGAAAATGCCGTTGTATAACTGCTGTCAAGAACCACGTTTTCGGTCTGGAGATACAGGGTGCCGCCGCCCGGCATGGCCTGCCATGCATTGACATACATGTTCATCAATACCTGTTCGATCTGGCTGCGATCCACATCAATGGTCCAGACATCGCTCTGAAAGTTCGGAAATATGGTCAGTTCTTTCTTGGTGCGGCCGAACATCTCCGAGGTCTGACGGATCAGCTCGTTCGGGTTAGTGGTTTTGACCTCGAATTTGCCGCCCCTGGCAAATCCCAGAAGCTGCCGGGTCAGGTCCGCGCCGCTCTGGACATAGGTTTCGATATTTTTCAGGCGTTCGTATCCGGGATGAGACGAGTCCATATGCATGCGGGCAAGGGTGGCGTTTCCCAGTATCCCCATGAGCAGATTATTGAAATCATGGGCGATACCGCCAGCAAGCGTACCAACGGCTTCCATTTTTTGCGCCTGGTAGAGCTGGTGTTCCAGCTTCTGACGTTCGATTTCTGCATTTCTTTTATCGGTGATGTCTTTGACAGTGCCCAGCGCGGCGATTTTTCCCTGAAAGGAAAAAGCGCCCATGCTCAGGTTGACGATACGGTGCGTGACACCATCTTTGTGAAACGAATCCACCTCGAATTCATGTTCGACCGGTTGCCCGGTCACCAGCTTGCGATAATAGTCCATCATCGGTTCACGGCTTTCCGGAGCCACCAGCGAGATGGAGTCCTTTGCAAGCATTTCTTCCACCGTAAAGCCATACATCCGCGCCAATGACTCGTTGACGAACAGGTATTTTCTCCCCTGCAAAATAAAAACGCCATCCTGCATATTTTCGACAAGCGCCCGGTATTTGGCTTCGGACTGCCGGCGTTTTTCCATGACAAGAGAAATATTTTCGATCATCTGGTTGGTGACCGCCTTCAGGGATTCGAGCAGTTCCACCGAAGACGATCCGGATATGCGGGCGGAAAGATCGCCAGAGGCCACCCGATTCAACACATCGAAATGTTCGGCAAAACCGATGGCGAATTCATGCGATAAATCCACAATCTCAAGCAGGTTCTGGGCGGTAAGGTTGAGCAGTTTTTTCAGAC
>JAJYBO010000169.1 GCA_021778975.1 Deltaproteobacteria bacterium | reverse complement strand
AGACATGGTTTGCAGTTTGCTGAAATCGGATCATGTCCTCACGCACCCCGGATATTATTACGACATTTCCGAGGAAGGCTGCCTGGTGTTCAGCCTGCTGACACGCCCGGATATATTCGCCGCCGGCGTCGGCAGGGTGGCGCAGCGGCTGAAATCCTGGTGATCAGATTTTCTGAAACCGATCCGGCGCCAGCGCGACCTGATCGCGGAACCTGTCGCAATCGAGGTTGATACCAAGCCATTTCCCCAGTGTTTGAAGTTCTTCGTTGAAAATTCGTTTCAAACGGGCAGATTCCTGCCGGGTCAATTCTGGAGGGGCGGCCATTTTCCAGGGTTTTTGCGCCCATTCCCGAACGCCTTTCGGAACCAGGGCGTGGCCGATGGCGCTGACGATGGAGTTGCCTGCAATCGCATCTCGCAGCGGACTTTTCCGAATCTGTTCCTGGGCGGTATGGGGTGTATTCAGGGCGGAAATCCACCGCGGCGTATCGCCATAGCCGATGAAGGCGCAGACTGTTTCGAGTATTTCCTGCGGATTGCGCTGCATGTTTTCGTAAAAAACAGGCAGGATATTGTCTGCTCCGTATGCGTTCAGAAACGGCTCCAGTTGATACGCATAGCGACTGCACGAGATCAGTTGCGGATGGTCGTTCAGCGCCGCATGAATATCGCCGGAAAGAGTGCGTTTCGTCCATTCTCGGATATAATGGGCGATCAACCGCTCGACGGGGTGTCGCATCACATAAATCAGCCGCGCTTTTGGAACCACGGCTTTCATTCGCCGGACTGTTTGATGGCCGGCCGGCAGGCAGGTATAATTCACACTGGCTTCGCCGCAGATTTCACCCGGTCCCAGAAATGCAAAGAGGGAGACATACCAGTCCAGCCCCATTGCATACACATTGTCGTCACTGAAAAAATTGGGTTCCCTGGGGGTACTCATCATAACGCCTGTCTGTCTGGCTAATTGCTCCCCAAGCATGGCGGCTTCGGAATCCGCAGCGCCAATAATAATAAAATTTGGAAGATTTTTCATTTTACCCGGTATCCTGATACGTCAACATCCAATTGATATCTTTTTACTTTTAAATGGCCATAAGCATTGTCTTAAAACTGATGTTCTCGTAAAAACTAAATAACTTCCCAATATCCACCGCGATCTCCCCCAACCCGTTCTATACGTCCTTCTGTTTTTAGTCTGGAAAGGTGTTCCTTAATGGTATTCTGACTTTTTCCCAGCAGCAGCGCTATTTCGTTTCGGGTAATTTTTCCGTTTTTTCGTAATAGATCAATAATCTGGTCTTTTGTCGTGGTTTTCTGGGTGGTTTTCTGGGTAGTTTTCTGGGTAGTTTTCTGGGTGGCTTTAAATATAGTAACCCTGAACCCATTCTGTATATCTTCAAACGATGGCGCCGACAGCCCGTATGATATCAGGGATTCCAGTATCCGTTTGATTCCGGATCCATATTTTTCAATAATGCCCGCCTCCTTGAACAGAATTGCAATTTGTTTGTTTCGAATTGCTGAGATATAATTGCCTTTCATCAATCGGTCAATGGATAGCCCCGTCAACAGGTGACCGGGATTGAAAAATTCGATTCGGTCGTCAAATATTTTGATTATGGAATCGCTCGAATCCATGTAATCTCTGTGGACAATCATGTTGACCACGATTTCACGAATCGCGTCAAGGGGATAATCCCATACTTCTTCTCTTTGCTTATCCCCGGTAATGATATAAGAGCGGTTCATATGTTTCCGGATAAACGAAAGCACGGTATCAACTTCACTAAAAAGGTCTGTCCGAATTGTTATGCTGTCTGAAATAAGTGTATCCGTAGAGAATCGTCCGGCCTCAATGGTGGATGAAAGAACATCCCCTGCCGCAAAAAGCAGAAGACATCCATTGGAGATGGACGTCTCTTTCAGCAGCTCGAATTTTTTCAAAACCGTCAGAGGATCATCTAAAATGGGATAGGGGCGGACTCTGTTTGATATTTCTATGAATTGATTGATCTTTTCAAGTGAAATATCTTCCAGCTTATGATGGGGGGCAGGATAAAAATCCCAACTCGTTTGATAACTTTGCAAATGAAGGTCAGATATCTCGTGAATGGTCAGTTGATGGTTGGCATTGTGGATCCTTTTAAAATATTTTCCTCGGCAGCTTACCGGCTTGATCGGAAATTCTGCAATCGTAAAAATCACAATCTCTTTTTGATCAATCCATGTGGTATTGACATCGGGTATCAGCGCAGGAAATGTCGTGGATTTTATCTGATTGAGCCACTGTTGGACAGTTTCTTTGCCTGTCTGGACACCAAGAACCCGCCCTGAATCTGTGACGCCGATCATCACCTGCCCACCGTGTGTATTGGCAAATGCAGCAAGTGTTTCGATGGCTGCCTGATCGAAAGCGGACTTGAACTCAACCGTTTCTGATTCGCCGTTTGTTATGATGTCCGCAATGGCCATTTGATCTCACATCCTTAGTTTACAACGCCGCCATATTGACTGAAACCACTTTTGAGACGCCTTTTTGCTCCATCGTAATCCCGATGAGCGTGTCCGCGAACTCCATGCTGTGCTTGTTGTGCGTGATCATGACGATCTGGGAATTCTCACCGATCAGTTTCAGCAGGCCATTGAATCGGAAAACATTGGATTCGTCAAGCGGCGCATCAATTTCATCCATCAGACAAAACGCAGCGGGTTTGATCAGAAAAATAGAAAAGATAAAGGCGATACCGGATAATGTTTTTTCGCCGCCGGACAGCAGGCTGATCCGCGTCAGTTTTTTACCGGGAGGCTGAATCATGAATTCGACACCGGTTTCAAGCGGCTTTTCTGGTTCGGTCAATATCAGTTGGGCGCTGCCGCCTTCAAAGAGACGAGAAAAAACATCCTGAATTTTCTCGTTGATGGCCTGAAACGTCTCCATGAAACGCTCCTGGGTGATCCGGTTGATCTTGCGGATCAACTTGTGCAGGTCATCTTCGGCCTTCACCATGTCCTGGCGCTGGGTTTCCAGAAAATCACAGCGGGATTTCAGGGCCTCGTATTCCGCGGTGGACTCCAGATTCACATCTCCCAGCCTGGCAATTTTCATGCGATATTGCGCCAGTTCCGCCTCCATGTCTTCCAGTGACATGCTGCCGCCCGCCTCTGCGGACGCCGCGAGTTCCCGCTGAATCTCCGCTATGGATTTATTGCAGATGGCTGTCAAATGTTCGCCGATATGCGCCTGTTTCTGGACAAACTGAGAGAGTTCGGGTTCCAGACGCCGTATCTGCTGCAATATTGCGTCCCGCTGATGATGAATGTCGCCAATATCATGTTCGGCCTCTTTAAGCCGGCGGTCGGCGTCGGCATAGGCGTTTTGCTCGGCGTCGAGTTCCTGCGTGATGGCGTCAATTTGCCGGCGAAGTTCATCGAGCTGCCGGACGCCGGTGTCCGCTTTCTGGATGGAATCTGCGATCTTGCGGCGTTTTGCCGCCACATCGTCGTCAATGCCGGATATCCGGCGCAGCCCGTCCTGCCGAAACTCTTTCAGGCGCTTCAGCGCGCCGGCGTTGTTGTCGAACTGCGCCCTGCCGGTGGTCAGTTGCAGTTGGATATCCACCTCGTCCTGACGCACCTGGGTCATTTCCTGAGAAAGCCGTTCCATCGCCGCGGACAGATCGGTGATGGACGTTCGCACCGACGTCATATCTTCTCGTATCCGCGCCAGCACCGCATTGTCCCGAACGATGGCGTCATCCATGTCCGACTCTTCGC
Organism: Deltaproteobacteria bacterium; assembly: GCA_021778975.1. Taxonomy (GTDB): domain Bacteria; phylum Desulfobacterota; class Desulfobacteria; order Desulfobacterales; family Desulfatirhabdiaceae; genus RAAP-1. The sequence continues at coordinate 2,715 of JAJYBO010000169.1, read as the reverse complement.
CGGAAAGCTGTTCCTGCTCCAACTGCGACAGCTCCAGACGTTTGCGCGCCTGCTTGAGTTTTTCCGATGCCTGAAAAAGCTGTTTCTCCATCTGAAGCGCATCCTGAGACAATTCCTGGCGCTGGGCAAGCATTTTCTGAAGACGGGTTTCCATGTCCCTGACGCGGGTTTCCATGTCCGTCTGAACATTTCGGGCGGACGCGATCTGGTCGGCAATGCGCTGAAGCGTCGCTTCCATATCGGCCATCTCTTTTTTTCGGGACAGAATGCCGGATGTACTCTGAGGGCTGCCGCCAATCAGAACGCCTCTTTCCGATACCATCTGGCCATCCCGGGTTACCACCAGATGTTCGGGATGAACTTCTGTCTGCACACGAAGCGCATTCTCCAGCGTATCCGCCACAGCGATATCCCCCAGCAGTGCAGCGGCCAGGGATTCATACCCGGGCGTCACCCGAACATGATGCCGTAACGTATCCGGACCAGGCTCCGTTATACCCGCTCGACTTTGAACAGCGGACAGCGGAATACAACCGCACCGGCCGGCCCCCTGGCCGCGCAGCCAGGCAATGGTGTGAAGCCCGGTTTCCGGGGTATCAACCAGCAGATATTGCAGCGCTTCGCCCAAAGCAATTTCAAGCGCCATTTCGTAAGACGGATCCGGCTCCAGAATCTCGGCGACCAGGCCGCTAATTCCCGCCAGCTCCGATTCCGGTTTTCGCGCCTGCTGCATGACGGCGCGGACGCCGGCGTTATACCACTCGTAGTTGTCCGCCATTTTTCGGAGAGCATTCCAGCGGGATGTTGTTCCGGCTTTTTCCACATTCAGGGTCTGTACCTGTTTGACCTGTAAGCCCAGCGCGCTGGCAGCGGTATCCAGTTCCTGTTTCAGCGCCTCGATGTCTTTGGATAACTGCGCCGCTTCTTCCTGAAGACCGGTCAATTCATTCCGAGCCTCTGCTTCCGAGCGTGCATGTTCGGATACTTCCCGCGTCGCGGTATAAACATCTTCATCCACCCGCTTGAGCCGGCGTCGGAGCGCGTCCCGGCTGGTGGACGCATGTTCACAGACATGCTGATACCGGGCCTCCTGAGCGGACAACTCCATCAACCGGGCGTTGAGCGCATCTCGCTCCTTTTCGGTGTCTTTCAGCCGGGATTGCGCTTCCTGCGAACCGGCGGCAACCGCTTTGAGTGCTTCAGACGCTTTGAATATATCTTCCTGAAGGCTTTGCTGCTGTGCTTCGATTTCCGAAATTTCATCGGTGATCCGGGCGGTCTGAGATTCAAGATCGCTCCGGGCGGCGTCTAACGTCATGCATTCTTCCGTCAGACGCGTCACATCGGATTTCAGGTGAGCGACATTGTTTTCGAGCCGATCCGCCTGACGGTGGCAGTCCTGCTTTCGGTTCTGGCGATCCGTGATTTTCTGGTTGAGCTGCAAATGGGTCAGCCGGATGGACGCGGCCGCGGCTTCAAGCTGAGCGGTGCGGGACAGGTGCCCCGCGTCCTGATCGTTGAGGGTTTCGAGAAGGGTTTTTTTCTGCTGAATTTCTGCCTGAAGCATCTGATACCGGAGCAGATGCAGTCGGATATCGAGCTGCTGAATCTTTTTTTGATAGCCGCGGTAGGCTTCGGCTTTTTTGGCCTGACGTTCGAGTGACGCCATCTGATGCTGAATTTCCGCGATAATGTCCATCAGGCGCAGCAGATTCTGCTTTGTGCCTTCCAGCTTTCGGAGCGCCTCGACCTTACTGGCTTTGTAGCGGGTAATGCCCGCGGCTTCTTCGATGTACCCGCGCCGTTCTTCCGGCCCCGCTTCGGTAATGGCGCCGATATTTCCCTGCTGAATCAGCGCGTAGGATTTGGCGCCCATGCCGCTTCCCATGAAAACTTGATGGATGTCCTTGAGGCGGCAGGGCTGGCGGTTGATCAGATACATGCTGTCTCCGGAACGATACAGGCGCCGGGTCAGCATGATTTCAGAAAATTCTCGAAGGGCTTCGGGTGCGGATTCGGCATCGTTGATGAGCGTCAGCGAGACTTCCGCCACGTTGAGAGACGCCTTTCCGGAGCTGCCCGCGAAAATAACGTCCTCCATCGCCTTGCCCCGAAGCTGCCGGACACTCTGTTCGCCCATCACCCACCGGAGCGCGTCCATGACATTGCTTTTTCCGCAGCCGTTCGGCCCGACAATGGCCAGAATGCCGGGAGGGAAGTGGAGGCTCGTTTTTTCATGAAACGATTTGAATCCGGATATTTCCAGTTTTTTGAGCTTCATACCCTGACACGATGGAAATGGTCCGGAAGCCGCGCCGCGCATTCCGCCAGCACGTCGTCCATAATGGCCATGCGCCTGTCATGCAGCGTCATGGCGGATGCTTTACCCTGTCTGCCGATGGCGTCGGCCATCTCCGGATGCTCCCATAGATACTGAATCCGTTCTCTCAGCGCCGCGACATTGCCGGCGGGGTAGAACATGGCGGTCTCTCCGTGAACCGCGTATTCTCGTGTGGCCATATTCTTGGCGATGACAAGCGGTTTGGCCATTGCCATCACTTCCAGCATACTGATCTGACCCGCGGAAACCCGATAATCCTTGATTGGCAGCACCACCATGCGGCTGTCCGAAATCCAGCGCCGCATGGCCGCGGCAGAGATATAGTCCTGTATCAGGTGAACATGATCCGGAACCGGGATGCGCGGGTGGTATCC
>JAJYBO010000168.1 GCA_021778975.1 Deltaproteobacteria bacterium | reverse complement strand
TTGCTGCCCAGCAGCGCCTTCAGTTGATCGCCGATAACCGCATCCTTCCCCATCTGATACAGGCCGTAGGCTTCCTGCGACAACGCGCCGACAAAATACACCATCGGAATGAACAAAATCAGAAAAATGAGAGAACAGGTTATCAGCGAAGAGGATGTCGGACGAACATATTTGCAGAAAAACCGGAAGACAGGACTAAAAACGCTGGTAACAACCGCCGCCAGTATGATTACGGAGACAAAAGGCCACAGAATGCGCCCCATCATCAGGGCGGAAACTGAAAAAACCGCCAGAAAAGACCACAGCCTCATATTTTTGCTTATGGAATCGTTCATGAAAGGATAGTGCTGTCATCTGATAATCGGTAATTCAGCATGATCCGGCAAACGCGCGGCGGATATCCGAGACATCCCGCTCAAACGCTACCGGGGGTTGTTTTCGAGAAGATGCTTCATACCCGGATAGTGGCCAGGAAGATTCCGGGAAAAAAACTATTTGCTGATAAACCCTATGGCGCACAACGCCAATATTATTTCATACACGATAACCGGCGTATAACTATGAAAAAACCCATACAGGATACCGCCGCCAATAATCGCCGGTACGCCGCAAACAATCAACATGCCCAGCTTTCTGCTGATAGCCATCACCTGTCTCCTTGTTTATCACGAAGTCGCAGATCATTCGCTTTTCTAAAAAGCACAATTCACCATGTTCAGACAAAAATCTTTAATCTTATGCTTTTATCAACAACCATGATTCAAGTAAAGAAAAAAAGCAGCAGCCTCCGTAACGAACTCCACGAATACGAAAGCATCAAGTTGGACGGCGTCGTCAAGATTGATACTGTTCAGAAGATAGAATCAATTGCCATTACCCGCTGCTTGTGAAATATAAACTATTCAGCGGATGTCGCTGCCGATCTGCCGGCGCGGAAAAATATGAAAACGAGATCATGACTATGGCTGAAACACAGGAGGTTTTCGATGAATATCGTCAAAGGCGTTTCCCGCATAAAGGGCATGAAACGGATTTTCAGCATCAGTCGGGTTCTGATGCGGCACGGTTTGGGAAATCTGACGGACAGTTTCACAAAACCGGATGCAAACGCTTCCCGCGAAAACACCGACACGGAGGTATCCCCAGGCATCCCCTCTCCTGCACGTATCCGCCGCGCATTTGAAGAACTTGGTCCCAGTTTTATCAAACTCGGCCAGTTGATGAGTACCCGCGCCGATATCCTTCCCCCACGGTATATTGACGAACTGAAGAAACTTCAAGACAGAGTTCCGGCCATTCCGTTCGCCGAAATTCAGACCGTCATCGAAACCGAACTGAAACAGCCGCTGCAAGAGATTTTTAAGGAATGGAATCCTGAAGCCATTGCCGCGGCATCCATCGCCCAGGTGCATTCCGCCCGTTTGTTTTCTGGTGAAAAAACGGTCATCAAGGTGGTGCGTCCCGGAATCCGCAAGGTGATCGCACAGGATATCCGCCTGATGTATTTCATCGCCCGAAAACTGGAAGGCGTTTCAGAAGCCGCCAGAAATGTCGGCGCCATCAACATTGTCAGTGAGTTCGAACGCACCATATACAACGAACTGGACATGTTCATCGAGGCTGGCAATTTAGACCGGTTCGCCAGAAATTTCAAGGACAGCACCGAAGTCCAGATTCCCAAAGTGTTCTGGAAACTGACATCGAAATCCGTTCTGACCATGGAATATATCGAAGGCGTCAAAATGGATCAGGTGGATGCCATCCGAAAAATGGGTATTGATACCGGAGAAGTCGCCCGAGTGGGGTTGAGAGCGTTTTCCAGGCAACTGATGGAATTCGGTTTTTTTCATGCGGATCCGCACCCTGCCAACACGATTGTCATGCCCAACGGGCGTGTGGGCATCATAGACTTTGGCATCACCGGTTATCTGGATGACATGATGATGCACCATGTCGCCCATCTGCTTCTGGGGTTTGCAGAACACGACTACGGCATGGTGATGGAAGCACTTCAGGATGTCGGCATCATCCGCGAAGACATGAAAGATATCGTCATGTTCCAGAGCGATCTGAAAGATGCGTGTGAAACGTTTTACGGTCGAAACCTCAACACCATAACGGTCCGGGATGTGTATAACCGCGTCATGGAGTTGATACTGAAGTATCATCTGAAACTGCCGCGCAATCTACTGCTTCTCATGAAAACCCTGATTCAGACCGAGGCGCTGGGCAAAATTTTGGCAAGTGACGCCAGTATTCTCGAGGTTTGCAAACCCTACGCCCTGGCATTTCTAGAAAAACGGTATAAACCCCGTCATTTTTTCAGCAGTATGGTAAAAGACGCCAGAGACATGGGAGACTATCTGAAATCCGCCCCCAAATGGCTGAACGACATATTGAAACACATGGCGACCGGCAAACAGCGCATCGAACTGCACCACACAGGATTCGAACGCCTGGATACCCGCCTCGAAAAGGGTATCAACCGCCTCACGGTCGGCATCATCATTGCCGCGTCCACCATCGCCGGCTCGCTGGTGCTGAACTCGTCCCAAAAAGTGCTGGAGTTTCCGGTGGCGCTGTTCGGCCATCAGACACTGAGCATCACCGGAGTTCTGGGGCTGGCGGGTTACACCATCGCCACCGTTTTGGGCATATGGCTGATTCGCTCGATATTTCGTTCCGGAAAGATGTGAAACGGGCCGCACCCCGGAAGACAAGCGCCTTTCCGAGACAATGACCGATACAGATCGTGACACTTTCAGGATGCCACGGCGCTATCGTTATTCACCGCACGTCATGTTGTGAGGGCAGGCGGACGCATCATGCAGGCAATGGCCGCAATGAAGCGCTTCCTGAATCTTTCCTTCCTGATACGCCTTGAGAAAAATATCCACGATGTCCGGATCGAAAAAGCTACCTTTTCCGTTTCGGATAATATCCAAAATCTGGGATTCAACCATTTTGACACGGTACGTGCGGTCAGACGCAAGGGCGTCATATACATCCGCGACAGACAGAATCCGCGCCAGAAAAGGAATCTGCATCCCCTTCAATCCGTCGGGATACCCATTGCCGTCATAGCGTTCATGGTGTCCCCGAATAATCTGCTGTTCTCTTTCCCAAAGCCCTAACTGCCCCACAATTGTGGCGCCGATGGTGGAATGCGTCTTGATGATGGCGTATTCTTCATCGGTCAATCTCGCGGGTTTGAGCAGGATCTCATCACGAATACCGATCTTTCCGATATCATGAAGCAGTCCTGCTGTATTCAGAATATCCAGTTCTTCCGCCGAACATCCCAGCTCTCGCGCTATCACCTTGGCGACCGCCGTAACGCGGTTAGAGTGATACTCCGTATAGGAATCCTTGGCGCCAATAGCTTTGACAAAGGCATAGATGGTGGAGAAGAGGTTCTGATAAATATTTTCATAGAGCGCCAGATTTTCGATGGCATAGGCGGCATGATGCGTCATGAACGACAGATAATAGAGTTCTTTTTCCGTAAACGGTCCGGTGCTGCGGAGGTTGACCGCGGATAAAACGCCAAAATTTCTCTGACGGATCCTGAGCGGGGCCATCATCACGGATGAAATATTGGAAGACAATCCATGCACTTCGGTAACTTCGGGGATCAATAGCGGCGTCTGATCTCCGGCCACTTCCATAATCGTGGAGTTGGGAATTCTACCCGCTGTATTGATCATGTCTATGGGCGACAGCGTCATGCCCGGATTTTCGGCACTGGCCACGGCCACGGCAAACGGCCGGGTAACGGTTTCGTTAATCATGTAAAACACGGATTCACTGGCATGAATGATTTCCAGAACCATCTGCACCAGACGGTTGAACAGGTTCATGCTGTTCGTAATGGACGAAAAATCGTTCATAATCCGGTTGAGCGTCTGCAAATCCTCTATTTTATGGATCAATTCCAGGTTCAAGGCTTCGATGCGGGCTTTGCTTTCGATTTCTTTTTTAAGAAGAATATTTTCCACATAGAGTTGCTGCTTACCCAAAACCCGGCGCAGACAAAGCTCCAGTTGATTCAGGTTAATGGGTTTGATCAGAAAATCTACGACGCCGTTTTTGAGGGTGCGGATCGTGTTTTCTAAAGATGGAAAGCCCGTCATGATGACAACAGGAATTGTATTGTCAAGATTGTTGATGTTTTCGGCAAGTTCGAGGCCATCCATCACCGGCATGTTGATGTCTGTAAAACAGCAATCAACTTGCTGGTTCTTCAAAATATTGATCGCCTCTGCGCCATTTCTTGCCGTAAACACCTGGTATCCTTTGACCAGAAAATATTCACTGGCGACATCCAGGATGCTTTCTTCATCATCAACAAAAAGAATCTTTTCTTTATGAAGGGTAGCCACAGGATTCCTCTCAAAAAAAATCACAAAAGGTGAAAAATATAAAGATATTCCATGAAGCCATGACCAAACTCTCGTATTGTGACAGTTCATAGAATATCGTCAAGGATTATTCAAGATATTTTTGTTGAAAACCGGCATGGAATCAAAAGTGAGAAACAGAAAGTTTTCGATGTTCGTATATGGGAACGACCCCTCCTGCCACGAACGTTTCTGAAATCGTCGGCAATTAGAATTCACTCGACTATCGTTCGGGTTTGGTTTATGGTTGTGAGAACAATGACCATCCGGAACTGTCATGATTGACGGCTTCGTAAAATGTCCGTACGCGGCCTTTTTACAAAGTCGTCCGAAAATCGACTTTTTACGAGAATATCATGATTAGCGACTCTAAAAAATTTGAACGCCTCCGCGACGAAATGGTGAAATGGCAAATCGAAAATCGCGGCATTACCAATGCCCGCGTGCTGAACGCCATGCGTACGGTTCCGCGCCATTATTTTGTCAGCGATGCGCTGGTAGATCAGGCGTATGGCGATTTTCCACTGCCCATCGGTGAAATGCAAACCATATCTCAACCATTTATCGTTGCGGAAATGACGCAGGCGCTGGAGTTGAAAAAAGACGATCGGGTGCTTGAAATCGGCACCGGTTCCGGGTATCAGGCGGCAATTCTATCCCGACTTGTTTTTCGGGTTTACACGATCGAACGTATTTTTTCACTATATAAAAAAAGCAGGCAGTTATTCGACAGTCTAAAATATCATAACATCGTTTCTCGCTATTCAGACGGCACCATTCGCTGGCCTGGGGAAGAACCCTTCAACGCCATCATCGTGACCGCCGGCGCGCCGCGTATTCCCGAAGCGCTGGTAAGTCAACTGGCAGTCGGCGGCCGGATGGTGATTCCGGTCGGCAGCCCTATCTCTCAGGAGCTTGTCCGACTGTACCGCGATGAAGATGGCATTCATCAGTCCGTACTGGGAGGATGCCGTTTTGTCAAACTGATTGGCGAGCAGGGATGGAAAGAATAATTGCCTTTTTACGGAGCATCTACTTTTATGCTTATGAATTTTCAGAAATCTCAAGAATTGTTTCAGCAGGCGGCGCAACGGATTCCCGGAGGTGTCAACAGCCCTGTCCGGGCCTGCAAAGCTGTTGGGATGACACCGGTGTTCATTCATCATGCGGATGGCTGTACGCTGACGGATATGGACGGCAACCGCTATATTGACTACGTTGGCTCATGGGGACCGATGATTTTAGGGCATCGTCACCCCGCGGTAATCGAAGCCGTTACCCATGCATTGGAAAGGGGAACCAGTTTCGGCGCGCCGACAGATCTGGAAATTGAACTGGCGCAACTCGTCGCGGACGCTGTTCCTTCCATAGAGATGGTGCGGATGGTCAATTCCGGAACCGAAGCCACCATGAGCGCCATACGGCTCGCCCGCGGGGTTACGGGCCGCGACATTATCATCAAATTCGATGGATGCTATCATGGCCATGCCGACGCGCTGCTGGTCTCAGCCGGATCCGGTATCGCCACACTCGCCATCTCCGGAAGTCCCGGCGTTCCGGATGTGATCGCTGCGCAAACGCTGGCGCTGACCTATAATGACAGCCAGGGGTTTTCACAGGTTATGGAGAAGATGGGGGAGCAGATCGCCGCCGTAATCGTCGAACCTGTTGCGGGCAATATGGGTATGGTGCCGGCAACCAGAGATTTTCTGCAAACACTCCGGGCCGAAACCAGCCGATATGGCGCCATTCTGATTTTCGATGAGGTCATGACCGGATTTCGGGTCGCTTATGGCGGCGCTCAAACCTTATATGACATCACACCGGATCTGACCACGCTGGGGAAAATCATCGGCGGCGGGCTTCCGGTTGGCGCTTATGGCGGAAGTCGCGGCCTGATGGAACACATCGCGCCCCAGGGCCCCGTATATCAGGCTGGCACCCTTTCGGGAAATCCCCTGGCCATGGCGGCAGGCATCGCTACACTAAAGCAGCTTCAATCCCCCGGTTTTTATGAAGCACTGGATACCACATCCGCGCTCCTGGTGGAGGGTCTGAATACCGCCGCTCAGAACGCCGGGCTTTCCGCCAGGA
>JAJYBO010000167.1 GCA_021778975.1 Deltaproteobacteria bacterium | reverse complement strand
GTTGATCAGACCTTTCTGCTTCAACTCCGCGAATTTAACGTCATATTCCGACTTCAGTTGCTGACCGATAAGCCCCTGAACCGAAACGGTATCCCGGCGCATCCAGGCGGCCTGAACCTTGAAGAAAACATCCTGCGCGATTTCCTTGAATTTTTCCGGATCGAAATCCGGTTCGGACTGACGGAGAAAATAATAATCGTCTCCCGATGCATTCATCGGCGGCGGCGTGGGCGGCGGCCCGGAGGCTCCGGCACTGGGGGCGTTCGCCGTCGAAAACGGGTTCAGCGGCGACGATGTGTTTCTGGACCCCAGCCTGGGTTTGATGAACCATCTGTACAGAAAATATCCCAATCCTCCCAGCAGCAGAAGATCGAACAGGCCAATACCGCCGCCCCCGCCGCCGCCGTAATGGCTGTAACCGCCGCCATGACCGCCGCTGTAACCGGATCGGCTAAAGAGCATGTTCCCTATAAAACCGCCGACCAGCCCGCCGCCGACGCCCTTCCAGAAACTGCCGCTGCCGCTGCCGGGGGATGTGTTGAAAAATCCACTGGATGGCGACCGCGAAGGCTGCATGGAAGGCGACATGGATGGACTGCCAGACGACCGGGAAGAGCCTCTGCCAAAGCTGCCGCCCGATCCGCCAAAAGATCGGCCTCCGCCAGCGGAGCGCGCGTCGGACATATCGGGCGTCCCAATGAGAATCGTTATGACAGCGACAAGAATCCACAGCAGGCTTCGTCGTTTTTTCAGTATGTTCTTCATTTTTAACCTCCGGATGGTTGGGGAGCGATTTTTACAATTGTCCGGGTAATGGCGCCGCCGCCTGGCAGCGTGAATGTTTCGGGAACGACCCGAAGCCTTCCTTCCGCAAACATCTGGATGCACTCCGGGTACAGACGCCATTCCTGTTCAAGCCCTTTGCGACATACGGTCTCGATGGTGTCGTCCGGCAAAATGGGGAAGGTTCGCTGTCCGATGATAGGCCCCGAATCTTCGCCATAATCCACAAAATGGACCGTGCAGCCGCCGACCTTGCAGCCATAGCGAAATGTATCTCCGTAGCCGTCGGTTCCGGGGAATGCCGGCAAAATGGCGGGGTGAATGTTCATGATGCGCGGCATACCCGGATGGATATTGATGCGATCAATCATATAAGGGGTAATGTTCCGCATAAACCCGGCCAGCACCAGCAGGTCGAAATCGAAGGGGCGCATCCGTGTCAGGAGTTCGGATTCGGCGATAGCCCGGGATTTGAGAAATGCCTCAACGCGTGCGACCGGCGTGTCTTCGGAAAAGATATGCTGCTTGTTCAAACAGTCCTGAAGATTGAAGTCGGCGGGCAACGCATGGCGATGAAACTGCTGGATAATGCGACGATAATCCACTATAAAATTAGGGATTTCATGCTGTATCGCCCGGGATAAACCACCGGCGTCCGGTGTATCCGCGCCGACAAAAACCACTTTTGCATTGATAGAACGGGACTCGCAGGCGTCTATGATCGCCTGAAGGTTACTGCCCCCTCCAGAGATCAGGACACCGATTTGGGCTGCGGGTTGCATCCTTCTTGTCTCCATCTGTCGGTTATTGGATTTCAGTTCAGTATTGCCGTCAACATTGACATTATTGAATCATGATACTATAGTCATATGTATTAATAAATCATTTTATGAAAGGAAACAGGCTATGTCGGAAAACGTTCTTGAAATCAGTGACAGCAATTTTGAAGCGGACGTGTTGCAGGAACAAATGCCGGTGCTGGTAGATTTCTGGGCGCCGTGGTGCGGGCCGTGCCGGGCTATCGGTCCTGTTGTCGAAGAACTTGCCGGAAAGTACAGCAGCCAGCTTAAATTCAAGAAATGCAATGTGGACGATAATCCCGTAACCCCATCCCAATATGGCATCAGGTCCATTCCTACATTGATTTTTTTCAAGAATGGCAAGGTGTTCAATCAGGTGGTCGGGGCAGTGGCCAAGTCCAAACTGGAAGAAATGATTCAAAGCGTTCTGAATTGATGATGACCTTCCAACCGTTACCTGACGCAGCGATCCCTTTTACAATATCCACAGATGTGAAGGGGAGGGCTGCGTCACCCCTCGCTGCAATGCTCGATAGATTTTTCCCCATGAAATACAACCCATGAAATACAAACTGACAATTTCCATCTCCATTTTGACCATACTATTGTTTACTGGTTGCGCCTGGTTTTTTGACAAGAATATGGATGAAAAAACCGCGCAGGAGTTGGTGAACGACGGCATGGAAGCCTTCAACCATCAGCAATATCGCACCGCCGTAGATGCCTTTCAAAAACTCAAAGATTGGTATCCATTCAGTAAATATACCATTCTGGCGGAACTCAAAATCGCCGATTCTCATTACTATATGGAAGAATACGGGGCGGCGGCTGTGGCCTATGAATCCTTTGAGAACCTGCATCCACGAAATGACGCGATTCCATATGTCATTTTCCAGTTGGGTATGAGTTATATCCATCAAATGGAGAGTATTGACAGGGATCAGGTGGCAGCGAAGAAAGCTATCGAAATTTTCAGCCGGCTCAAAAAATCTTATCCTGACTCAAAATACGCCAGCCAGGCGGATGCCTGTATCCGGGAAGCCACCAAAAACCTTGCGGGTCATGAGTTTTATATCGGAGAGTTCTATTTCAAGAACAACCACTATAAAGCCGCGGTCATTCGTTTTAAATCGGTTGTCGCCGATTTCCCGGATGTGGGTCTCAACCAAAGAGCGCTGGAATATATTTCAAAATGCGAAGACGCCCTGGCCCATCCGGAGAAGGCTTCCGGAAAACCCTGGTGGAGAAAGCTGTTATAAAAATGGCTTTACACAAGAACGCTTTTGGTATAGAAAACACAATCCATTTTTTTCAACGTTATGACGAGGAGTGTGAAAATGTCGAAAATCTGTGAAATATGTGGGAAAAAACCCATGACCGGCTGCCACGTCAGCCATGCGCACAATGTGAACAAGCGCAGATTCAATCCGAATCTCCAGCGGATTCGATCCATAAGAAATGGGAGTGTTCGGAAGATTTTGGTATGCACCAACTGCATCAAATCCGGACGTATCGTCAAAGCCCCCTGATCGCCTCTCATTGACGATGCCCCCCTGCCCCCCTCCTTCAAAAAAGGGGGGAATATAAATGCCCCTTCAAGGGGGGTATAATTTTTGCGTTTCAGCACAGGGTGTTTTTTGTTCGAAATCTCCTGAACATTTTACTCAATTGTTGGTGCGCTGAATACTCTGGATAGCCTTTATCTTTCGTATTTCCGCCATCAGACGGTTGAGATGGTCTATGCTCCGAATCGAAAGCGTAATGAGACTATCCACGATCTTGTTTTCACCGATGGTCGAGTTTATGCTCAAAATATTGGCGCCGTTTTTGCTTATCGCAATGGTCAAATCCGCCAGCAACCCTACCCGATCAGAAGATTTGATGTGAATATTCACCGGATAACTGTCTGAAATTTCATCATCCCAGTCCACATCAATCTGACGCTCCTGGCTCATGGTGCGCGCGTTGATACAGTTGATGCGGTGAACGGTCACGCCAAACCCGCGTGTGATATATCCGGTGATAGGGTCCCCAGGAACAGGGTTGCAGCATTTTCCAAACTTGACCAGGATGTCATCCATCCCTTTCACGATGACCCCGCCGCCTTTCTGTTTTTTCTTCCGTACTTTTCCTAAAAACTTTGTCAGCAGAGTTTCCTGAACCTCTTCGATGTCTGCTTTGGACGAAAATTTTCTGAGAATCTGAAGCGGTGTGATCTTGCCGTATCCGACACTGGCCAGTAAATCCTCCACGGTTTTAAGTCCGAAATGGGTTACCACTTCGTCCATTTCAGGAGACCTGACAAGTTCGGAGAAATTGAGGCGGTGTTTACGAAACGCCTTGTCGCACATTTCCCGTCCCAGGCTGATACTGCGATCTTTTTCCTGAGTTCGGACCCATTGCTGAATTTTCGATCTGGCCTTGACCGTGCGGACAAAACCGAGCCAGTCTTTACTGGGGACATGGTTTTTGGTGGTGATGATTTCAATGCTGTCACCCGTCACCAGTTGATATTGAAGCGGCACGATGCGTCCGTTCACTTTCGCGCCGGTACACTGGTTGCCAACTTCCGTGTGAATCATGTACGCGAAATCAACAGGGGTTGCGCCCTTCGGCAGGGTTTTGATTTCTCCGACAGGCGTAAATACATAGACATCATCCGGAAACAAATCGAGCCGTACATTCTCCATGAACTCACTGGGGTTACGGATATTCTGCTGATTTTCGATCAGGTTTTGTATCCAGGCGAACTGCTGGCGGACGGATTCTTCGGCCTTCTGCCCTTCTTTATAGCTCCAGTGCGCCGCGATTCCGGACCGGGCGACCCTGTCCATTTCCCGTGTTCGAATCTGAATTTCGATGCGCTTGCCGTCGGGGCCGATGACGGTTGTATGGAGAGACTGGTACATGTTGGGTTTGGGACGCCCGATGTAATCCTTGATTTTGGAATCAATGGGCTTCCACATCCCGTGAATGAATCCTAACGCCGCATAGCACTGACCCACCGTATCCAGTATGATTCTGAATGCAATGATGTCGTAGATTTCTTCAAAAGGAAGCGACTGTTTGATCATCTTCTGGCGGATACTGAGCAGGTTTTTATAGCGCCCCAGCACCTGACACTCGAAACTGTTCTCCGCCATTTTTTCGCGGAGGATGGTTTTGACTTTTTCGATGTATGATTCCCGCTCGACCATGTCCTTACTGAGCAGGCTCCGGATGGTTTCATATTCTTCGGGATAAACATACCTGAACGACATGTCCTCAAGTTCGTTCTTGATCCAGTATATACCCAGCCGGGAGGCAATCGGCGCATAAATATCCAGCGTTTCCTGAGCGATTTCCTGTTTGCGCTTTTCGCTCTTGTGATATTGCAGCGTCCGCATGTTGTGAATCCGGTCCGTCAGCTTGATCAGAATCACCCGGATGTCGTCGGCCATCGCCAGCAGCATCTTCCGAATGCTTTCCGCCTGTCGGGCCTGAGAGCTATCGAAGGTTACGGCGCTCAATTTCGTAACACCGGTTACAATATGGGCGACTTCAGGACCGAACATCTGGCGGATTTCGTCTTCGGTGGCATGGGTATCCTCGATCACGTCGTGAAGCAACCCGGCGGCGATGCTGACCGGGTCCAGCTTCATATCCGCCAGAATGCCGGCCACTTCGAGAGGGTGCGACAGGTAAGGCTCTCCGCTCAGACGCACCTGTCCGTCATGCACCCGTGCGGAATACACATACGCGCGCTCCACCAGGTTGGTGTCCGCCTTCGGATCGTAATCCGTGATTTTATCAATGATGTCGCTGATTCGTATCATAACCGAAGTCGCCGTTTCATATCACTGCCTGCGCCCAAACGACTAATACGCCTTTGCGAAAACAACGCGGCGGTTGCTGGCCGCGCCGCAGTAGATGCACGGACCTTTTTCCTCTCTGGCGTCAAAAGGAATACACCGAATGGTTACACTCAGATCGTCCTTGATTTTGGATTCGCAGTCCGCGGAACCGCACCAGTGGCAGAGAGCGAACCCGCCATGAATTTCCGGCTTCTCCGCGTTTTTGGAGGTAAAAAAATCGTAAAAGGCCGCCCTGTCGTCAATGATATGGGTGTGTTCATCCCGAAAATTGAGCGCCCGTTCATACAGGGTCAACTGAATATTGTCGAGGATCTGCGGAATTTCACTCAGGAACTGGGCGCGGGTCATGGAGGTCTTTTCTCGATGGTCGTGATCCCGGCGTGCGAACACCACGGAATTATCGGCCATATCCCGCGGACCAATTTCAACGCGGATCGGAATTCCCTTCCGGATCCAGTCCCACCCTCTGGCGCCGCCGATATCCCTGTCATCAATTTCGACCTGTATCCGGCGATTGTGATACTCCAGGTCTCTGAGTTTGGAAGCGAGGCGATGGGTATAGGACATGACTTCGGAGCGTTCGTCCGGATTGCGGACGATCGGCAGGAGAACGATGTGAGAAGAGGCGATCATGGGCGGCAGAATGATGCCGTCGTCATCTCCGTGCGTCATGATAACGCCGCCGATCATTCGGGTGGAAGCCCCCCAGGAGGTTGTCCAGCCGTATTCTTCGGTTTCTTCGCGGGTCTGAAATTTGATCTGGGACGCTTTGGCGAAATTCTGCCCCAGAAAATGCGATGTCCCTGCCTGAAGCGCCTTTCTGTCCTGCATCATGGCTTCGATGCAGAGGGTTTCAACCGCGCCCGGAAAGGTTTCCGCGCGGGTCTTTTTCCCCCGTAACACCGGCATTGCCAGATATTCTTCGACAAATCGGGCGTAAATTTCCAGCATCATTTGGGTGCGTTCATACGCCTCTTCGGACGTCGCGTGAACGGTATGGCCTTCCTGCCATAAAAATTCGCTGGTTCTCAGAAAGATGCGGGTACGCATTTCCCAGCGCACCACATTGCCCCACTGATTGAGCAGCATGGGCAGATCGCGATAGCT
>JAJYBO010000166.1 GCA_021778975.1 Deltaproteobacteria bacterium | reverse complement strand
AAAAAAATGAGGAAAAAGGAGAAACTCAGGACAAGCTGTACAGGCCGGGCCGGCTGAACCCGCTGAATATCGAGAGAGAAGGCGGGCTGTTGCTGCTGCTTCAGCGAATTCGGGACGAAGCGCACCGCTTTGCGATCACCTATCACAGGGCGCGGCGGGCCGCGGCGTCGGTGCATTCGGTGCTGGATGCCATCGCCGGCGTCGGCCCCAAACGCAAGCAGAAACTGCTTCGGCGGTTCGGCGGTATCCGGGCGATCCGGGAGGCGTCTATCGAGGATTTATGCCGGATTCCGGGAATAAATCCAAAGATTGCGGAAACCATACAAAATGCTCTGTCAATTCCATTGACAGACGGTCATTAGGGACTTAAAATCCGTGCGCATTGTTTTGAAACAGGCGGAAAATACCGGAGAAAACTGCAAAGCCGCAGGTCGTGTGTTCGGTGCTTCGCCACAAGCTGTCAATTGTTGCGACTTACATACAAAGGAATTTTTAATGGAGACACCTCTTGCTGTCGAAACGGAACCCGTGGAATCCGAGGAAATCTCTGAGCCTCCGCTCCTTACCATCGGATGCAGCGCCCGATCCAAAGAATTTATGAAACGCTTCTACCCGGAAGCGACGCTTTCGCAGTGGAATGACTGGCGCTGGCAGTTGTCGCATGGGATTACCACCGCAAACGCGCTTTCAAAGATCATCACCCTGTCCCCTGACGAGTGTATATCGCCGGATGTCCATCCGGGCGCTTTCCCTCTGCGCATCACCCCTTATTACGCATCGCTCATTGACCCGCAGGATCCGGCCCATTCGATTCGAAGAACCGTCGTGCCGACACAGGATGAATTCCTGTCTTCTCCCGGTGAGTGCCAGGACCCCCTCGGTGAAGACGATCACAGTCCGGTGCCGGGGCTGGTTCACCGCTATCCGGACCGGGTGTTGTTTCTGGTAACCCGGTTTTGTTCGACATTCTGCCGGTATTGCACCCGTTCCCGCATGGTCGGCAGGCAAAGCACGACATCCAGTTCGCCGTCCCGGTGGTCGGACGCCATCGAGTATATCCAGAATCATCCGGAAGTCCGGGATATCCTTATTTCCGGCGGCGATCCGCTCACGCTTCCCGATGATGTGCTGGAGTCTCTGATCCGGCGTCTGCGGCGGATTCCCCATGTGGAAATGATTCGTATCGGCACCAAAGTCCCGGTGGTGCTGCCGCAGCGGATAACGCTGTCTCTGGTGAAGATGCTGAAAAAATACCATCCGATCTGGATGAGTCTTCACATAACGCATCCGGAAGAACTGACGCCGGAAATGCAGGAGGCGACCGCCCGGCTGGCGGACGTCGGCATTCCGCTGGGAAGTCAGACGGTGCTGCTGAAGGGCATCAACGACAGCGTCCCGGTGATTAAAAGCCTGATGCACGGGCTGCTCAGATTTCGTATCAAGCCCTATTATCTGTACCAGTGTGATCCGATAACGGGGTCTTCCCATTTCCGGACGCCGGTTTCCAAAGGGCTTGAGATGATCCAGGGATTAAGAGGGCATACCTCCGGATACGCCGTGCCGACATACGCCATTGATGCGCCGGGAGGCGGCGGAAAGGTGCCGCTGCTGCCGGAATATGTCATCGGACGGGACAAGGACGGCATCATTCTGCGAAATTATGAGGGGAAAATATTCCGGTATCCGGATATATGAGACAAGAGAATGTCGCAGCCGTCCGCCTCCGCTATTGAGTGGCGGACGTCATACCATCAGAGAGCGTGAAAGCTTTCGCCGCGAAGTGTTTGCGCGGCGGGTGGCGTTCACGCTCTTTCGTTTTTCAGGGCCTGCGGTTACGCGAGTTTCTTCAAAACACCCTTGAGTTCTTCGACAGCCGCCGCCGATTTTGCAAGTGCGGTTTTTTCTTCATCCAGCAGCTTGATCTCGATGACTTGTTCCACGCCTTTGGCGCCCAGTTTGACCGGAACGCCGATAAACAGATCTTTGAATCCGTATTCTCCCTGAAGCAGGACGGCGCAGGGAAGAATCTTTTTCTTGTCTTTGAGAATGGACTCCGCCATTTCCACCGCCGCGGATGCCGGCGCATAATAGGCGCTGCCGGTCTTCAGCAGACTGACGATTTCGGCGCCGCCGTTGGCGGTGCGTTTGACCAGCGCGTCAATGCGGTCTTTGGACATCAGTTCGGTGATGGGGATGCCGGCCACCGTTGAATAACGGGGCAGCGGGACCATGGTGTCTCCATGTCCGCCCAGTACGAATGCGTGGGTATTTTCAACGGAAACGTTCAGTTCCATCGCGATGAAGGCTCTGAAACGGGCGGAATCCAGAACGCCCGCCATCCCGATGACACGGTTTTTCGGAAAGCCGCTGGCTTCATACGCTACATGGCACATCGCATCCAAAGGATTGCTGACCACGATGATGACGGCGTTGGGCGAATATTTGGCGACTTCCTGGGACACTTTTTTGACGATGCCCGCGTTGACGCCGATCAGGTCGTCGCGGCTCATCCCCGGTTTCCGGGGGATGCCGGCGGTGATGATGACAATGTCCGACCCGGCGGAGGCTTCGTAGCTGTTGGCGCCGGTGACGTGTGCATCGTGTTTTTCGATGGGCGCCGCTTCCGTGAGATCCAGAGATTTCCCCTGGGGAACGCCCTCGACGATATCAATTAGAACGACATCACACAGTTCTTTTTCGGCCAGTCGCTGAGCGGCTGTCGCGCCAACGTTGCCGGCGCCAATGACGGTTACTTTCTTGTCCATGGAATGACTCCTTTATATGATTGTGAATGAACGATGATTGACCGCTCCGTCGCAGGACACCCACTTTCCTGCACGGGCGGCGGCGAAAAAGTCTGCTTTGGCGTGTTTCATCAACATGTGGGGGATTTGCCAATAAAAAACGTTGTTACCGAAATCTGATTTACCGCTGTTATCCATAAAAACGCATTGTTTATAAATAATTGATATTAAATATAAAATATATTTTTATAAAATGTAGCCATATTGAACAGATAATATCAATACCACTATAACAACTTGATATAAAACTATTTTTAATAATTTTATAAGTTGATTTTGTTAAAAACGAAACATTGTTTCTTTTTTTGATATACGAATGGATTTATTCTGTCAAGCGGAAAATGTGGCTGTATTGTGTTGAAATCTCTGATGTCCATTCAAAATATTTGACAATTCATATTGACTCCATAAACATCAGGTGCTAACTATCCCGGCGACCGTCCGGACATCTGGTTTTTTTATGTTCCATTCACAATGACCATCATTTGCTGAAGGGGGAGAAAAACGATGAAAAAAATCTGGGTAGTATTCTTGATGACAATCATGTTGATATCACCAGCTTTTGGCGCCAGTAGCATTAAAATTGCCATTACCGGTCCATTTACCGGAGGGTCTGCGCCGATGGGGGCTTCCATGCGGGATGGCGCAATGCTCGCTGTCACCGAAATTAACGCTGCCGGGGGCGTTGAGGTCAACGGTCATAAGATGCCGTTCGAAGTCATCGAACGAGATGATGAAGCCAAAAATGAACGCGGTGCGCTGATCGGTCAGGAGCTGGCTTCCATGACGGATTTGTCGGGCGTTATCGGTTCTGTCAACACCGGCGTTGTGCTTGCCGGAGACAAGTATTTACAGGAAAAAGGCATCACCAAGATCATTACCCCTGCCGCCGGTTCTGCTTCCATGACCCAGTGGAGCAAGGCCGGTGTTCCAGAGCTTTCCATCTTTCGCTTTGCTGCAGATGATGGCATTCAATCCGCCATGGTGGTGGAGGACGCCATCAAGCGTCATTTCACCAAAGTGGCTATTTTTCATGATTCCACCAACTATGGGGTGTCGGGCCGCGACGACCTGATGAATCAGATCAAAAAGCAGGGAAACAAACTTCAGGTGGTGGCCACCGAAAAATTCAATATCGGTGATAAAGATATGACGGCCCAGTTGCTGCGCGCCAAGGCCGGCGGCGCCCAGGCGATTCTGATCTGGGGAATTGGTCCGGAAATGGCGGCGGTTTCAAACGGTATGGCCAAAATCGGGATGAAAGTTCCCCTGATCGGCGGCTGGACGCTTTGTATGTCCAACTACATTGACAATGCCGGCAAAAACGGCGACGGCACCCTGATGCCGCAGACCTTCATCGAAGATCCTATCACACCGAAGGCCAAAGTCTTTATTGAAGCCTATCACAAAGCCTATCACGTTACCCGCATACCATCTCCGGTATCCGCGGCGCAGGGGTATGACGCGGTTTATATTTTTGCGGCTGCGGTCAAACAGGCCCACAGCACGGATACGCATAAAATCAAAGCTGCGCTGGAAGACCTGCAGGAGCCTGTGAAAGGCGTGATTGCGACCTGGAAGCACCCGTACAGCAAGTGGAATCCTGCAGATGAGCAGACCCATGAAGCATTTCGCCGCGCACAGGTTGTCATGGGCGTGATTAAGGATGGTCGTGTAGAATTCGCCAACGATTCCGATAAACAGCAGTTCATCGAAAATGCGTCTAAATAAGGTGGATTGTGCAATACCGCGGGGGGCGCGCGCGTTGTTTCCCCAGAGCGGAGGGATGTCATGATTACCGCCCAGATCGTAGTCAGCGGCGCGCTGATGGGGCTGGTGTATGCGCTGGTGGCGTACGGATTTCAACTGACGTATGCCACCAGTAAAAGCATCAATTTTGGTCAGGGAGAGCTGGTGATGCTGTCCGCTTTCTTCAGCCTGACGTTGCTCGATTGGGGGGTTCCGTACTGGCTGATGGTGCCGGGTGGTCTGCTGTTTGGCGTGTTGCTGGGGCTGTTTGTGGAGCGTGCGGCCGTGCGTCTGGCCCTTGAACAAAAAAGCGAGGGCTGGATTCTTCTGACCATTATCGTGGGCCTTTTGGGGTTTTCGGCGGCTGAGAACATCTGGGGCCGGGATGATCGGCCGTTTCCGACGCCGATTTCCTCTGACGCGTTGCGGTTTTTCGGCATCAGTATTACGCCGGTGGAGATATCGGTTGCGGTTGGCGTCTTTGCTCTGATGGGGCTGATCGAACTTTTCAAGCGAAAGACGCTGTTGGGAAAGGCATTTGAAGCCGTATCGGCAGACCGTGAGGCCGCGGAACTGATGGGAATTTCGGCCACCCGCGCCGTCATGCTGTCGTATGGCCTGTCCGGGCTGGTGGCCGCGATGGCGGGCATTCTGGTGTCGCCGATCACCACCGTGGGGCCAACGATGGCGTCGGCGCTCATCCTGAAGGCATTTTCAGTGGCGGTGGTGGCGGGGCTGGATTCCGGATTTGGCGTTGTGATTGTCGGGATTTTTCTGGGAGCGCTGGAAAGTCTGACCAGTTTTTATATCGGCAGCGGCTGGCGTGAAGCGCCCGGGTTGATACTGCTTATTCTTGCGCTGGCGGCGCGGCCTAACGGTGTATTCGGAAAGGCCGGTATTCGGAAAGTATAACGCAGTAGTAACAAAAAAGGAGATAATACAATGAAAAAATTAATATTTTTTGAATGTATGTTTTTGATGTTGCTTCCTTTTTGTGCTTTTGCAGATAACAATGCTGGCTTCTTCTCATCCAATATCACCCCGTCCTCATCCGTAAATCTGAAAATCAATGGTTTTGCCATTAACGGCGAAGTTTATAATTTTGATATTGTTTGGAATCCTACAGGCGGATACTTCGATATACAAAATCTTGTTACAAATTCATGCTTCCTTAGTGCTCCTGTAGAACAATGGGAAACTAAGAGGTATGCCCAGACACCTTATTCCAGCCCGCCATTTGGATATACATCCGTCATTGGTTGGGTTCTTGGTGTTAACAATGGATCGGGTAATGGGTATGTTGTGATAAAATCATTGAAAGTTTATGGAAAAGATACAGAGGGTATTGTCCATTTGATATCAGACAAGATAACCTGTGACACGTGTACAAAAGCTGATGATAAGGTTTTCGGATTTCACATTCCTAAAAGCAAGTGGAGGGATCAAAGCGCCTGGAAGGCCAATGCCAATGGTACGGCATTTAACATTCTTAGTGATGGAACGGTCAGTATCCCAACCTCGACGCATCCATCGGATGTTTATCATATGTGGAATACGGAATCGCCACGTTCTACCACAACTTCCGGATGGACTTACATGGTTCAGGCGGAAGTCTGGCCTCAAGGTAGCGGAATGGTTCAGGTAGGATTCGATTACTACACCACAGATGGCCAAGTACTTGAAGCAGGTATATCGAATTGGAATTGTGCGACACTTAATCCAGTAATTGTAACCGCTGGATTTTAATGCTTTGAGCTGATGTATTTTTGTGGATATGTCACTCTTAGGATAATTTTTAATAGATCGGTTCATCATATTGAAACGACTGATACTCATTCATGGCGCCGAAATTCTGGTGCTGGCGCTGCTTTCGGCTATACCGCTGGTGGTCAACAACGCCTATGCGCTGGGGTTGTTGACGCTGCTGGCGATTTACGGAATTCTGCTGATAGGGCTGGATGTGACCGTAGGATACCTGGGACAGGTGAACCTC
>JAJYBO010000165.1 GCA_021778975.1 Deltaproteobacteria bacterium | reverse complement strand
TCCCAGCCGGACGCCCAGCACGCGAGCGATTTTAAGCAGCGGTCCCAGCGACGGGTATGTGTTTTCAGACAGAATCGAGGTGATAAAATCCGGTTGAAGGCCTGTACGCGCCGCCAGATCGTCGGTGGAAAATCCTTTCTTTTCCATGAAAGCGCGAACCCGCTGCGCCACTTTTTCCGTATCCATTTTTTCTCCTTGTGTATGTCCGGTTGAACAGTTTCAGCAATAAAAATCGCCTTATATATCAAATCCACAGTAAATAAAAGCCGCAAAACATCCGCGGTCATCCATCCGATTATACATGAGTCCCCCTTGTATAATCATATTTTTTTCCGGGTTGGACAGAACAAAATGATTGAACGTTTCCCGGTCATTTCTTGACATTCACAAATTCATGATTTAAACACTGTTTGAATCTCTGTATTACCTGGTACGTCAGATATATGTGGGGTTACGATGAATAGCGTGTCGGATAACTGCACCAAAGAACGGCTGCTGGACGCCGCTAAAAAAGTTTTTGCCGAATACGGGTTCGACGAAACCACTGTCCGCGCCATTTGCGCCAGGGCCGGGGTGAATCTCGCGGCGGTCAATTACCATTTTGGCAGTAAAGATAAACTCTATCTCGCTGTTCTGGAAGAGTTTTTCCGTCTGGCAGCGGACAAGTTTCCTCTGAATGCCGACATCGGCCAAAATTCTTCATCCGAGGATAAGCTCAGAGCCTATATTCGGGGGTTCCTCAATCGTCTTCTCGGCGATGGTGATCCCATCAATGAAAAGCTGGGAAGACTGCTGATGGCGGAGCTTCTCAATCCCTCCGAGTGTTTCGACACCATCGCGCAACGCTGCATCCATCCCACATACGATGCCCTGTACAGCATCGTCCGAGAAATGCTTCCAGATACCGACGCGGCCATCGTTCATCGGTGCGCCGGCAGCATCGCTGGTCAGTGCCTGCTTTTTGATTATGCCAGAGGCGTTATTCAGCGTTTACGTCCAGAACTGGCTCTGGAGGCCGACAGCATCGGAAGTGTCACCGATTTTATCGCCGAATTTTCCCTGGGCGGTATTGCCCGAATTCTGGCAGAGAAGAGGTCATCATGC
Source organism: Deltaproteobacteria bacterium (assembly GCA_021778975.1). Classification (GTDB taxonomy): domain Bacteria; phylum Desulfobacterota; class Desulfobacteria; order Desulfobacterales; family Desulfatirhabdiaceae; genus RAAP-1. The sequence goes on along the minus strand of JAJYBO010000165.1, from coordinate 5,456 downwards.
TCACCACCAAACCCCTCAGCGTGACAAAACAGATCATTGACGGATGGATATGGCTATTGATACTGCCAGGCGTCATCGCGGCTTTTGTTACACCGTCTTTGGGTGCAGAACCAATGCGTCGGACAATCCCTGTGTGCGTCGCGACGGCGAAAACTGCTCAGGGCGGTTCGGATTTGCGGTTTTCCGCCAATATCACGCCGCGCAAGCAGGTAAATCTGGCATTTAAAGTTGGCGGATACATCCATGATATCGCAATGACGCCAGGGCCTCACGGCGCGTTACGTGAAATTCGAGCTGGTGACAGGGTAACGCGAGGCATGATACTGACGCACATCGCCCCCAAAGATTATGTGGTTCGAGTCAATCAAGCCAAAGCCGCGCTGGAAGGGGCCAAAGCGTCTTTGGAAATGGCCGAGAAAAATTTTCACCGCTATCAGAAACTGGTTGAAAACGGGTACATCGCCAAAAGCGATTTTGACAGGGCGCAGGAAGGCTTTGACGGCGCCAGCGCCAGAGTGGATGCTTCCCAGGCCCAACTGGAGCAGGCCGAAATTCAACTGGATGACTGCACACTGAAATCTCCCATTGATGGTGTCGTTGTTCGCAGAACCATCGAACACGGCAGTCTGGTCGCTGGCGGTACGCTGGCCTTCGTTTTGGTGGATTTAAATGACGTAAAGGCAATTTTTGGAGTTCCGGACGGGTTGTTGCCGCGCTTTCACCTGGGAGACTCTCTGCCGGTGGTGGTGGACGCCCTGAATCACAGAGAGTTCAGGGGAGCTGTCACGGCGATATCGCCTGCAGCGGATGTTAAAAGCCGCGTGTTCGACATTGAAGTCACCATCCAGAATCCGAATGGAATTCTCAAAGATGGCATGATCGCCGCCGTACGCGTGGAAGATACGCCGTCTTCAGAAACGCACATGTCCGGACAGGCGGATAATCCGCTTCCGGAGGGGGCGGTCGTTATCCCGCTTCAGTCGGTCGTACGGCCTCCCGATACGCCTGATGGGTATATGGTATTTGTGGTGGTGCAACAAAATGGCCGCACCATCGCCAGTGCAAGACGGGTGAAACTGGGCAATGTAGCCGGCAGAAGCATCATCGCGCTTCATGGTCTTTCTGCAGGCGACCGGGTTATTACGACCGGCGCCACCATCGTTTATGACGGCGCTGCAGTGAATGTCGCGCCTTGACATCACACAGGAAAGCCCCAATATGAAAGATCAGTCCCCTCTTTCCGAAACACATAATACAGCCCGTTATTTCGTTGAAAATCCACATGTAGGCTGGGTGCTTCTGGCCGCCGTCATGCTGTGGGGTGTTTTCGGCTATTTTGAGATGCCGCAACGCAAAGATCCGGTCATCCCCATCCGGGTGGCGGCGGTTACCTGTTCATGGCCCGGAATGCCAGCCGACAAGATCGAAACCCTTATCACCCGAAAACTGGAAGACAGGATCGCTGAAAATGACCAGGTTGATCGTATCGAGTCCACGACCCGCACCAGTCTGGCGGTGGTAATCATCAAACTCAACGACGATGTCCGAAATGTATCCGAAGTCTTCGATGACATCAATCTCAAACTTTCGGCTGTTCAGGGGCTTCCTGACGGCGCGTCCCCCATCAATTTCATCAAGGACTTCGGAGATACCGCCACCCTGATGTTGACGGTAGCCTCTCCGCCTGAAGATCAAGTCGCCATTTCCCTGAGAGCCACGCAGGCAGAAGCCGGTATCCGCGAACTGCGTTCCGGAAAACCCGGCGGACGGGTCAGTCTCGTTATGGAATATCCGGAATCCATTCCAAAGAAAATCATCCAGCGGAAAGTGAATCTGTTCTCGGCATACCTTGTACAGCGAGATCTGGCGGAAGACATTCGCAGCCGGGTCACACCAGGCATGGCCATACTCGATATGCAGACCCGGCTCACCAACGCCCGCATCGAAACCACGATAGATCGTTTCATCGAAAAAAGCCAGAAAGTTTCTGAATTCAATCCCGATATATGGCGCCCCGCACTGGTTCGGGACCCGGATCGAGTCGGCGATGCCCTGTCTCGTGTGGTCGGAAGCAAATACTCATATCGAAATCTGGAAGCATGGACCGATGAACTCATGCGTACTTTTCAGGCGCTGCCGGAAGTATCTCGCGTAAACCGCTGGGGCGTCTTGAACGAAGCCGTGTATCTGGAATTTTCTCAGGAACGTTTGGCCGCATACGGCATGGGTCTGTCCCGACTTCAAGGCGTACTGGCGGCCCGGAATATCCGTCAAAGCGGCGGCATTATGGAAAATGACGGAAAAAGCATACTGGTGGATCCCTCTGGAGAAATCACCCGCGCCGCGGATTTAGGAAATGTGGCCGTGGGATCTGCACCAAACGGAAGCATCGCCTATCTGCGCGATATGGTGGATATCGAACCCGGATATGAGACGCCGCCCCTCAAACGAAATTATCTGATGGCAAGGGATGCTGCGGGACAATGGCGCCGGATGCCGGCCGTCACCCTCGCGGTCACCATGCGAAACGGTGAAGACATCGGTCAATTTTCCACAAAGGTGAACAGCGCTCTGACGGATATCAAAAAACGTTTGCCCGCGGATCTGGTCATCGAGCGAACTTCGGATCAACCCGGACAGGTTTCGGAAAAAGTGAACCTGTTCATGGATAGTTTGTACGAGGCGGTGTTGCTGGTAATTCTGGTGGCGTTCATCGGGTTTCGAGAATGGCGCTCCGCCCTGTTGATGGCGCTGTCCATCCCCATTACGCTGGCCATGACGTTCGGTATGATGCAGGTACTCGGCATTGATATTCAGCAGATTTCTCTGTCATCGCTCATTCTGTCCCTCGGGCTGCTGGTGGATGACCCCGTGGTGGCCAACGACGCCATCAAGCTGGAGTTGCGTTCCGGAAAGCCTCCGGGTGTGGCGGCGTGGCTCGGACCCACCCGCCTGGCCAAACCCATTGTCTATGCCACCCTCACCAACATTGTGGCCTATCTGCCCTATCTGCTGTTACGCGGAGACAAACGGTGGTTTCTTTTTTCAATGCCGATTGTCATTGCCTGTTCGCTCATCGCATCGCGTATCGTCTCGATGACGTTCATTCCTCTGATCGCCCAATATCTGCTCAGGCCCGGACGCAATACCGGAAGGAGTATGAAAGATATCCGCGGTCGGGGATTCGCCGGATTATATTACAGGCTTGGTCTCAGGCTGATTGATAATCGCTGGAAGGTTCTGACGGCCTCGTTGATCGTTGTAATACTGGCGTTCGTTTTGAAATCGCAACTGAAGGATCAGTTTTTCCCCTACGATTTGTCGCATCTGTCATATGTGGATGTGTGGCTGCCGGAAGACGCCACTGTTTACGCCACCAACAATGCCGCAAAACAGGTGGAGCGTATCATCCGACAGACCGCCGCCGATTATGGCGCAGCACACCCGGATGGAAACGGCAAGCCCCGAGACGTTCTTCGCCGCGTTACCAGTTTTGTCGGCGCCGGGGGACCGCGGTTCTGGTTTTCTGTGGTTCCCGAACTCAATCAGCCCAATTATGCGCAGGTGTTGATAGAAGTCAACGATGTTCACGACACAGAACCCCTTCTGCACCGTCTGCAACCCCGATTTTCCGAAACGCTTCCCGGTGTGCGCGCCAGCGCCAGACGTCTGGAGAGCGGCCCGCCGGTCGGCATTCCTGTCCAGATTCGTCTGAGTGGCGACGATATTCCGACACTGCGCGCCAGCGCCGAAAAACTCAAGCAGATACTGCGCCATCTGCCCAATACCGAACGGGTACAGGATAATTGGGGCGCTGAAATTTTCAGGGCGCATCTTTCCGTAGATCCGGACAAGGCCGCTATCGCCGGCTTCACCAACCTGGATGTCGCCCGCTCATCCGCTGTGGCCATGAATGGCGTCAAGGTCACCAGCCTGCGCGATGGCCGTCTCGATATCCCCGTTTACGCGCGCATGAGAATGGAAGAGCGTTCCGGCATCGAGAACGTGAAAAATATTTATGTCACCTCCGCGGACGGCGGCCACAACGCACCGCTTGAGCAGATATCCACCATCAACTGGGGGCTTGAAACCGAAAAAATCGTTCGGCGTAATCATTTTCGTACGATAACGGTGTCATGCTTCCCGGTGTCTGGCGTTTTGCCTTCAGAAGTCATCTCGATGGTGCAACCGGCGTTAAAAGCCTTTTCCGAGCAGCTTCCGCCGGGATATCACATCGAAATCGGCGGTGAATACGAGGAACAGGTCAAAGGATTCAAGGAATTGAGTGTGGTGCTGTTCATTTCCGTATCCGCCATTTATCTGGCGCTTCTGTTTCAGTTTAAAAACGCCGTCAAACCTCTCATCGTATTCGCCGCCATTCCCTACGGCATGGCGGGTGCGTTCGGGATGCTGTATATCACATCGTCGCCGTTCGGCTTCATGGCGTTTCTGGGGATTGTCAGTCTCATCGGGGTGATTGTCAGTCACATCATCGTACTGTTTGATTTCATCGAGGAGCGAAGAAGTGAAGGCGACGATCTGAAGACAGCCCTGCTGGATGCAGGTATCATGCGGCTGCGCCCGATCATGATAACCGTCGCCGCCACAGTACTGTCCCTGTTTCCGCTGGCCTTACATGGAGGTCCGCTGTGGCAGCCCTTGTGTTTTGCGCAAATTGGAGGATTGACGGTAGCAACGTTTGTTACCCTGCTCATGGTGCCGGTGCTTTACGCAATCGCGGCTCTGGATCTGAAAATACTCGATGCCGGGTAACATTTTTTTCTGGTGGAGCAGCCTTGATGCTCTCGTAAAAAATTCGCAGGCAAGGCGCATAAGTCCTGAGGCGCGAGGTGTACCTTTGGGTACGCCTCAATGACGAAAGGTGAGGATATCCCATCGCAGAAATTGAACCGAATCCCCCGGTATGATTTACAAATTGTAACACCGCACACCAGAAGACATATCAAGCGTGTCTGGACATTGCAGCGGAACTGCCTGAGGATTACACAGCGTATTTGACAAAAAACGGAATACCGCTTACAAAAATTGGTACTTTGGGCCGGACAGGGTGAGATTGTCGGAGGCGATGAATTTTCGATTTGCTCCGGTATCAGAGGGGGCGGCAGGTGTCTGAATTTTTTATACGCCAAAGCCTTTTGGAAAGAAACGCAAATGGTTATATGATAGCCCTTCACATCCTGCTGGTGAGAACCAAGCCATTGTTGCGTCATGGCACATATGTTGCTTTTGAGAGGCTGACCAAGAGAGGTACGATGTGTGATTCAGTTTTGTGTCATGCGTCGAGGATTATCATCACACAATCAAAGGAGGTTTACCATGTTTCAGAAAATGAGACGCACCAATGAAGAAGGTTTCACCCTGATCGAACTTATGATCGTTATCGCCATTATCGGTATTTTGGCGGCGATCGCCATTCCCAACTTTATTTCTTATCG
>JAJYBO010000164.1 GCA_021778975.1 Deltaproteobacteria bacterium | reverse complement strand
TGACTGGATGACCGGCCTGATTCCAGCCATGTCCCGTCAACTGGGCGTTCCATGCCTGTTCACCATCCACAACATCCACACCATGAAGACCTTTCTCTGGCAGATTGAAGACCGGGGCATTGACGCGGCGTATTTCTGGGAATACCTGTATTATGAACATATGGCGACAGACTATGAGGAAACCCGAGAGGCCAATTGCGTGGATTTTTTGGCCAGCGGTATCTTCGCCGCGCATTTTGTCAACACGGTAAGCCCGACTTTTCTGACAGAGGTCGTGGAAGGCAGGCATGCGTTCGTCGAAAAATCCATTCAGTGGGAAATGGCCAACAAATGGCGCGCCGGATGTGCAGTCGGCATTCTAAACGCCCCGGATCCGGCATTCAATCCGCAGAGTGACAAAGCGCTGACCGATACCTATGGCCCGGACGACGCCATTCCCATGAAAAAGCGCAACAAGGCAACACTGCAAAAGCAGTTGGGATTGATCCAGAACGAAAAGGCGCCGCTGTTTTTCTGGCCGTCCCGGCTGGACAGCATCCAGAAAGGCTCTCAGCTTCTGGCGGATATTTTATATGCCGTCATAGCCCGATATTGGGAAGATTGTCTTCAGGTAGTTTTTGTGGCCAATGGCGAATATCAGCAGCATTTCAGGGATATCGCTCATTTCCATAATATCCGGAACCGCATTGCGGTGTGCGATTTCAGCGAAGAGTTGGAACATCTGGCCTATGCGGCGTCGGATTTCATTTTGATGCCGTCTCTGTTCGAGCCTTGTGGTCTGCCGCAGATGATCGCGCCCATTTACGGCTCGCTGCCGGTGGTCCACGATACCGGAGGTTTGCACGACACGATCTCTCATCTGGATGTATCGCGGCACGCGGGCAACGGTTTTGTCTTCAAATATTACGACACCGCGGGCCTTTCCTGGGCCATTGACGAAGCGATGGCGTTTTACCGGCTTCCTGAAACTGTCAGGCAGTCTGAAATTCAACGTATCATGACGGAAAGCGCCGCGTGTTTCAACCATGCCGTAACCGCCAAACAATATATAGAGTTATACGAAAAAATGCTTCAACGACCTTTGATTCGTTAGGATATTTTTACTATCAACCGGAGAATTGTACGATGACTGAATTTGTCTATCAGGAGATGTTTCCACTCGGTGCCGATACCACAGAGTATCGGCTGCTAACCTCTGATTTTGTTTCACAAAGTTCTTTTGATGGGGTTCCTGTAATTAAAGTTGCACCTGACGGCCTGACACTTCTGGCAGACCAGGCGTTTACAGATGTGGCTCATCTGTTGAGAACGAACCACCTGAAACAACTGGCCGGTATTTTTTCAGATCCGCAAAGTTCTTCCAATGATCGGTATGTGGCGCTCGAAATGCTGAAAAACGCCGTCATTTCGGCGGAGGGTGAATACCCTATGTGCCAGGATACCGGCACCGCCATTATCATGGGCAAAAAGGGCCAGCAAGTATGGACCGGGTATGTGGATGAAGAAGCGCTTTCGCGCGGGGTCTATAACGCTTACACCCGAAACAACCTGCGCTATTCACAGAACGCGCCGCTCAGCATGTATGCCGAGAAAAACACGGCCTGCAACCTGCCCGCTCAGATTGATCTTCTGGCGGTTCCGGGGGATGCCTATAAATTTCTCTGCGTCGCCAAAGGTGGCGGCTCCGCCAACAAGACATATCTGTTTCAAGAAACCAAAGCCGTGCTGTCGCCGGACAAACTTCCGGAATTTCTGAAAGCCAAGATGCGGAGCCTGGGAACAGCGGCCTGTCCTCCGTACCATCTGGCCTTTGTCATCGGCGGCACGTCCGCGGAAACGGTTCTGAAAACCGTCAAATTGGCCTCCGCCGGTTATTTAGACACGCTGCCGGATCACGGAAATGCCCGGGGACACGCCTTCAGAGACCGGGAACTGGAAGCCGTCCTGCATCAAATGTCGCGGGATATCGGCTTGGGCGCCCAATTTGGCGGCGTGGCTTTCTGTCATGATGTCCGGGTCATCCGGATGCCGCGGCATGGCGCTTCCTGTCCTATCGGCATGGGTGTCAGTTGCAGCGCAGATCGCAACATCAAAGGCAAAATCACGCGGGACGGTATCTTCCTCGAAAAGCTGGAAACCAACCCGGCGCAGTTCCTCCCCCAACCGGACGGACAGACGGATGACGCCGTCCACATTGACCTGAATCGGCCTATGAAAGAAATCCGCGAAACGCTCAGCCGCTATCCGGTGGCCACACGGCTTCTGCTGTCCGGAAAAATTGTGGTGGCCAGGGATATCGCTCATGCTAAATTGAAAGAACGCCTTGACGCCGGACAGGATCTGCCGGAATATTTCAAAAACCACATTATTTATTACGCGGGACCCGCCAAAACGCCGGAAGGCAGAGCATCCGGCTCATTCGGACCGACCACCGCCGGACGTATGGATCCGTATGTACCGCTGTTTCAAGGACGCGGCGGCTCCATGGTCATGCTGGCCAAGGGCAACCGCACCCAGGGCGTGACCGACGCCTGCAAAAAATTCGGCGGATTCTATCTGGGTTCTATCGGCGGCCCGGCGGCCAGACTTGGCAGAGACTGCATTACCCACATCGAAACCCTGGAATATCCTGAACTGGGGATGGAAGCCATTTTCATGATTACCGTAAAGGATTTTCCGGCCTTCATCATTGTTGACGACAAGGGAAACGATTTTTTCGCGAAATTGATGGCCTCATAATACAACTCCCTGAAGTCCCTCCTCTCAGCCGGGGAGGGACAGGACAATATTCAAAATGATGCGTCAGTCCGATATTCTCACCGCCATTGAGCCGCCCCAAACAAATATTGCTTTTTCGAATGGTTATCATATAGAACAATTGCTGGGAGAAGACATGAAAGGCAATCCCACCTATATTGGACAAACTTTAAAAAAAATAACCGATATCCTGAATAAAAATGATGTCGAATTCGCACTGGCAGGCGCATTGTCACTGGGCGTCAGATGCAAACCGAGATATACTACAGACATTGATTTACTGGTTCATCCCGATAACTACAAAACGCTGGAAAAACTTCTTGAAGCATCGGGAATGCTGATGCTTCTAAACGATGAATATATGCTCACCGTCAAGGATGTGGCTACCGGAGTTGAGGTGGATTTACTTTTCAGTCCTTTCGACCCCGAAGAATCCGGAAGAGTCACAGCCACCCGGGAAGAGCTTTTCGGTATCAATGTCCCTGTCATTCAGAGTGAATATTTACTCTGGATGTATCTACTCTCCGATCAGGAAAAACACAGGGTTGATGGAATGAATCTGATCAAATCCGGCGGGGTAAACCTTGAAAAACTGATAACATACCTTGACTATGATGAAGATGAAGAATCGGCGAACAAACTAATACAGTGGATATTTAAGGCCAGAGAAGAATCATCGGGAAGTTATTCCAAATCCGTCAGACGAAGAAAACTTCCAAAAGACAAATAAGATAAATTCCAACAAAGAACACTCGTGACGATGCAGGGGGCAACCCTGTGTGGTTGCCCCCGCAATCCCCCTACCCTGTCAATCCAGCTTGACATTGAAATAAATGAAGCATACATAGTGACTCCTGTTGGGATATTCCCAATGAGATAAATATCAACTGTTATCGGAGAACTTTTATGAGAAGGAAACACTGCATACAATGGATAATAGTAGCGTGTCTTGTGATGCTGCCCTTTGCGGTCGCCGCCCAAGACAAGGGTGACGATGGTCTCGTATATTCCGTACCCGAATCGCAGTACAATTTTCAGCCCGTTGTGGACGGTACAGAGATCACCCATGATTTCACCATCAAAAATACCGGAAAGGATGTTCTCAACATTCTGAACGTCAGAACCGGCTGAGGTTGCACCGCCGCTTTTTATACGCGGCAAATCCCCGCCGGTGGCGAGGGCAAGGTTACCATCAAAGTCAACACCAACGGGTATGGCGGCAATACGGTGAAAAAAAGTGTTCTGGTCGAAACCAGCGCTGTCAAGCAGCCCAACATTACGTTGACCATAACGGGTAACGTCGAAAAATTTATGACCATCACCCCCAACAGGCTGGTGCTGCGCGGCAATGTCGGAGAGCCGGTGAGTGGTTCCGTGACCATCACGCCGATGCCGCAATATCCTTTCAAGGTGCTGGAGGCCAAACCGAAAAATGGCGCAGATATTCAAACAAAAATCGAAGAAAAGAAGGAAGGCGATGTAACCGCTTATGTTCTGACCGCTGAAAACATCAAGAAAGATCCCGGTCGCTATTATGATGTGGTCGTCCTTAAAACCGACAGTAAGATCAAACCCGAAATCCAGATCAGCATCTATGGACAGATTCTGGAAGCCCCCAAAAAACCATAGAATCTACCATTTGAAAGAATCCCCCTGCCCCCTCAAGGGGGGAATACATACTTTGAACGGTTACTATACTTCTCTTATCTCCCTCCCCCAGCAGGGGAGGGTCGGGGTGGGGATTAGACGGATACCCGACAGGAAATCATGAACATACGGGTCGTAGCATTTGATTGTGACGGTGTCATGTTTGACACCGAAGCCGCCAACAAGTTATATTATAATCAGGTATTGCACTATATGAACAAACCGGATCTGACGGAAGACCAGTTTGCCTATGTGTATATGCACACCGCCGATGAGGCGATTGATTTTCTGTTTCACGATAGAGATGAGGCAATCAAGGCCAATGCGTACCGCCAGAACATGCCATATCTGCCGTTTTTGCAGAAAATGGAAATCGAGCCATATCTAAAGCCGCTGATCGGTCGTCTGCGCCCTGAATATCGTACAGCCATCGCCACCAACAGAACCAATACGATTCATCCGGTACTGAAAGAACACCAGCTTGAAGGCTACTTCGATCTGGTGGTGAGCGCTCTGGATGTCCCTCATCCCAAACCCCATCCGGATCCGTTGATAAAGATACTCACCCACTTTCAAATCGAGCCGGAAGAATTGCTTTATATTGGCGATTCCAAACTCGATCAGATGGCGACTGAAGCAGCGGGCGTCATACTGGCCGCCTATAAAAATCCTTCTCTTGACGCCCAATTTCATATATCCAGCCTGAGAGAGATTGAAGCCATCTTATCGCTTTCATGAGGTTGACGGCTTCAAGACGTTGTTCCACAGATAGAGAGGCGACCCTATGCGCGCCATTATTATTGCCAGCGGCGTTTGCTCGGCGGATTTCGCCGTTACGCTTTACCCCAAAGATGTTGTAATCGCTGTGGATGGCGGATACCGTCATTGTGTTCACTGGCATATCCGGCCGCATGTTGTCATTGGCGATATGGACTCGCTCTCAAACGAAGATATGGAAGCCATATCTCTGGCCGGTATCCCCATGCACCGGCATCCCCCGCGGAAGGATCAGACCGATCTGGAACTGGCGCTGGAGTATGCTGTCGGTTTGGGAGCCGATACGATTTTGTTGCTGGCCGTATTGGGCGCCCGCTGGGATATGACGCTGGGTAACGTGATGGTGTTGCGATCTCCGAAACTCTCCGGCATTGCGGTGCGTATTATTGATGGCCTCCAGGAAATCTTTCTGATTCGAGAAAGAGCGCCAGAAGCGTTTTTTGGGAAAAAAGGCGATATTCTTTCGCTGATTCCTCTGACTTCCGAAGTCACGGGCGTTTCTACCGCCGGGCTGGAGTATCCTCTGCGCCATGAAACACTTTATGCAGGTTCCACGCGGGGCGTCAGCAATGTATTTCTTGAAGAGACGGCAATGGTTTCCTTTGAAAAAGGATTGATGCTCTGCGTAATCCACCACTGACAGGGCCGAAAAATCCGGACAACCATTACGCCGTCTTCTTCATTTCAAACCAGTATTCACCGGAAAGGTGCTGTCATGAAAATTGGCATGATGAACAATCCGTTAAAACCTGTCGCGGACGAAATGACGTTCTGTCACATGGCGGGGTTTGATTTTCTCGATCTTACCATCGAAGGCCCCTGCGCCACCCATGTCAATGTTATCCCGCTGCGGGATATGCTGAAACGGTATGGCCTGACCATAACCGGTCATACGGATCCCTGTCTGCCGTATGCCTACCCGCTTCAGAGCGTTCGAGACGCCTGCCTGCAAGAACTGGAACGATGCGCCCGGATATTTTCCAGCCTGGGCGCCGCGGTCATGAATATTCATCCCTGTTATTATTGTCCGCCGGCAATGAAAAAAGACATTATCAGCTTCAACATCGAGGCATTGAAGCCCATTGTCGCAATGGCGGCATCCTTTGACCTCACCGTTGTCATCGAAAATTATCAGGCGCCATTTGATCGGGTTACGACGTTTCAACAGATACTGACGTCAGTACCGGGTATTAAAATGCACCTCGATTTCGGACACGCCAATTTCGGATGTGACCATCATGATGTATTTTGCAGAGAATTGGGATCGGACATTCGGCATGTTCATTTTTCGGATAACCGTTCCCGAACTGATGATCACATGCCGCTGGGTGTCGGTAATATTGATTGGGCAAATGCTGTAACATCGTTGAAAGCCTTTGGCTATGATGAAACGATCACGCTGGAGATATTCTGCAATCATCCAGAAACACAGTATAATTGCCTTGATATGGGTCGACGTTTCATACAGAAGCTC
>JAJYBO010000163.1 GCA_021778975.1 Deltaproteobacteria bacterium | reverse complement strand
TCCAGCGAGATACCCTGCCCGAAGACGCGCCTGCCAACAAGGAATCGGAAGCCTATTACCGCTATTATTTCGATTATATATATAATAAAGGCATGTATCCCCGCTGATGGATGATCTCAAACGGTTGTGATTGACAGTCTGAAGACAAATGGTATAACCTTCACGATGGGATCAGTGATTTCACCTATTCAGGAACGCCCGCAGACCATCAAGGAAACACAATGGCAGACATTATCCCCCTGGACGCCAAACTCCAGTTATCTCAAAGCAAGAAAGACGCACTGCTTCGAAAACGAAAAATCGTGGCGGTGCAGAAAGTGATGCAATGCACCCGATGCTCGCAGAAATGCGAAAAGTGCGGCATTCATATCACCCAACCCCCCGAAGCCAATGTTCACCATGACCATTCCGTAGGGTGTCTATACCGGCTTTGCGACAGTTGTACGGATGAATATTTAGATTTCATCCACCGGCTCAAAGGCGGCGGCGATTCCGCCTGCTACTGGCGTAACGACGCCTGGTTCGAAAGCTGGCGGCGGTGGATTGATTATCAGGCTGCGATGGACCGCTATGTGAAAACCCCTGAGTTTTCCCGGCTGATACAGGAATTGAGACAGACAGGCATGGACGCATAGGAGGCGGGTATGTTTGGTTTGGGAGCATCGGAACTATTCGTGATTCTCATCATCATTCTGATCATTTTCGGTGCTGGCAAACTGCCTGACATCGGCAGCGGCATCGGAAAGGCCATCCGAAATTTCAAAACGGCCATCCAGGAGCCGAGCAACAAAGACAAAAACAAAAACTCCGAAAAAATTGAAAACAAGTGACACTTCGATTATTCCCAAAGTCCACGATCGTCATGTGGGTATGCGCCGTCTGGTTCGTGTTTACGAGCATTCAGGCCGTCCCGACCGCGATGGCTCAGGATACGCCTGCGGCGGCGGCCGGCGTTTCCGCGGCAGCCGTCGAGAATCACAAAGAATCCATAGAAGTTACCATCGAAACGGAAACCGCCAGTAACGCGGATCTCAAAACAAAGCTCAGTCAAACAGAAGCCTGGCAGAAGACGCAGGTCGCCGAACTTCATGTCTATACCGTTCAGTTGTCCGCCTACGGCAATATTCTATTGCTGCCTCAAACCACGATGGCGGATATGGAAAAAGCCCGAATTGACACCCTGAACGCGCGCGATGCCATTACCGGAAAGCTGAATGACATTGCGGAAAAAAACGGGCAGTTTACCCAGTTGTTGAACCAGACCCGCGATCAGCTCACCTTGAATGAAAAACAATTGGGCGATATCGCGGCATCCGGAGCATCCGATGCGGTCAGTGTCACCCTGAAAAAAAACCTTCAAACCCTGATAGCTCTCCTGAAGACCAAACAAAAAAGAATTGAAAATATTCAGGATATTTTAAACGCCCTCCGACAGCAACTGGAGGAAACAAAAAACGCGCTTTCCGATGTCGCCGACAAACTGAACCACCAGGTAGAGCTGAAAAAGAAAGCGGCCCTGTTTCAACGCAGCGCCTCCCCGCTGCTGGCGTTCAACGGGCCACAACTGAAAGAGGAACTGCACACGCTGGGGGGGAAGATTCTGAAACCAGCGTCCGCCGCTTTCTGGAAATCTTTCTACGCATCCCTGAAAGATACGACAGGCCGGCGAATATCAATTCTGATCGTTCTGTATGCGGGAATTCTGTGGGGACTGCTGCATTTCAGGGCGCTGTACCGGCGCTCTGCTTCCACCTGGCTGCATGAAAAAACTCCCTGGCGTTTCCTGGTCTATGACATTCTGGATAATTCTCTTATCTTGACGGTTTCCACGGTCTTCATGACAGCGTATATCACCCTTCAGACCGAATCCGCGGAAATCGCTGTGTGGAAGATCATCCCCAATTTCCTGTGGCTCTGGCTGTTGACCCAGTGGGGGATTTTGGGTATCCGAGGCTGGAAACATGCAGGGCTTCCGGAGATACCGGAGCGGGTACAGCGGGGATTACGTTTTGGATTCCGCACCATTCGAGCCTTCGCTATGGTCTATCTGGGGCTGGAATGGCTGCTGGACGGAGCAGGCAGTATTCTCCTGCTGGCGCGGATGCTGTTTGGCGCTGGATTGCTGGCCGAATATGTCCATTTCTGGAAATCCGTCAAACCCCATTTGCCGGCGCTTGCGGACCGATATCGTCATCTACGACCCATTGCCGCGGGAAGCGGTTATGTGATCGCAGGGGTGGGGCCAGTGCTGGAGCTTGTTGGCTACGGCTATCTGGCGCTGTACTGGTACACGTCCTGGGGGATTACCCTGACCATTTGCGGATGGGCCGGCCTCCTGATGATGGCCCTTCGGGAGTGGCAGAAGACGCTGACGGCCGCGCATCATTCCAGCAGCAGCCACGCCTCTGATCGCTATACGCTGGCATGGCTGTCCATGAGATTGTTGTGGGTCGCCTGGTTTCCCTTGACCATTATCGGCATATTGATGGCATGGGGGGCTAAACATGCCGTTATTTTAGGTTTTTTCAAGGTCATCAACTATCCGCTGCCAATAGGGGATATGCGGTTCAGTATTTTGGGATTTGTCTGCGCCGGTCTCATGCTCCTGCTCACCCATGTCGCGACCCGGTTGTGGCGGCGGGTGCTGCGAGAGAAAATCCTGTGCGGCAGCGGCATGGAAGCCGGGTTGAAAGACTCCATCACTTCCATTACCGTGTATCTGCTCTGGGCTATGGGCATCTTCATCGCGCTGCGGGTGATTGGGGTCAGTTCCACATCGCTGACCGTGGTGTTCGGCGCTCTCAGTATTGGGCTTGGCTTTGGCATTCAGAATATTTTCAACAACTTCATCAGCGGTATCATCCTGCTGTTTGAAAGACCCATTCAAATCGGCGATGCCGTCGAAATCAACGGTGTCTGGGGAGTGGTTCAGAAGATCAATGTCCGTTCGACACTGGTGCAGACCTATGACAATGCGTCACTCATCATCCCCAATTCCGAATTTATCAGCAACAAAGTGATCAACTGGAGTTTTAAGGATCACCGGATCCGCCGGGTGATTACGGTCGGCGTGGCCTATGGCACCGATACGGCGCTCGTTTCATCCACCCTTCTGGAAATTGCCCGAAAAACACAGTGGGTGCTGACGGATCCGGCGCCGGATGTTCTGTTTGCCGATTTTGGCGACAGCGCCCTGATTTTCAAGCTCAGGGTCTGGACGCTGGTGGATCACATGTCTCGGGTTGAAACCCAAATCCGGTTCGATATCGAGCGCGCATTCCGGGAGCGCCATATCGAAATGCCTTTTCCGCAGCATGATGTGCATGTCATTCCGGCTGCCGGAGCTGCGTCGTGACAAAACCCCGCATTGCACTGTACTGGTGCGCCAGTTGCGGCGGATGTGAAGAGGCCGTGCTGGATATGGCCGAAGGCCTGCTGCGTCTGACATCGTCCGTTGATATTGTCTTCTGGCCGGCGGTTATGGATACCCGGTATGCGGAGCTGACGGATTTTCCGGATGGTTCTATCCATGCCAGTTTGATCAATGGTGCGATTCAGCAGGAAGATCATGTTCATATGGCGCGTCTGCTGCGCCGGAAATCGCAATTTGTCATTGCCAGCGGCGCGTGCGCGCATCTGGGCGGCGTTATCGGTCTTGCCAATCTGAACCGTCCGGAAGATATCCTGCGCCGCGTCTATACCGGCGCTGACACAGCGGTCAACCCGAATGGCGTCATTCCCGGCGGATCGCCGGATGCGGATATTTCCCGCCCTTTGAAGCGGGTCTATCCATTGGATCGCATCGTGGCGGTGGATTACTACATTCCCGGGTGTCCGCCCCCGCCGGCGCTGATTGAAAAAGCGCTGACGCGGCTTATCGAAAATATGCCGCCCGATAAGGGCCGGGTACTGGCGGAAACACAGGCGCTCTGCCATTTCTGCCCTCGAAAGAACTCGCTGCCGTCCGGCTCCCTGTTGATTTCTAAATTCAAACGGCTGCATGAAACCTGCTGGGATCCATCCGTGTGTTTTCTCAGACAGGGCCTTATCTGCCTGGGTCCGGTCACACGCGGGGGATGTGAATCCCGCTGTATTTCCGGCAACATGCCCTGTAGGGGGTGTTTCGGACCTCTGGATGCCGTGACAGATCAGGGTGGCAAGGCGCTCTCGTTCATGGCGGCGCTGATGGCGGCGGACACCGAAGCCCAGGCATCCGCCGCGGTCGCGGCCATTCCGGACATTGCCGGGCTGTGCTATCGCTATAGTCTGGCGGCGTCTGTTCTGGAGCCGATATTTTCAGAGTCGTCATGAGCCGGCGCATCCTGATTGATCCTGTGACGCGGCTTGAAGGCCACGGACAAATCCAAATCCTGCTGGATGCCAGCGGCAACGTTTCCGATGTCCTGTTTCAAACGCCGGAGTTTCGGGGGTTTGAAAAATTCTGTGAGGGCCGGGCTGTGGAAGAAATGCCGACGCTCACCCAGAAAATCTGCGGCGTCTGTCCCATGGCGCACCATATGGCATCCACCAAAGCCCTCGATGATCTGTTCTCCGTGTCTGTGCCGCCGGCGGCTCAAAAAATCCGCGAACTGGCTTATCACGCTTTTATCTTTGAGGATCATCTGCTGCACATCTATTATCTGGGCGGGCCGGACTGGCTGATGGCGCCGGATACACCGCCGCATCAGCGCAACATACTGGGGCTTGCCGGGCAGATGGGGCAGGCTTTCATCACCAGGATGATGGCTGCCAGACACCAGGCGCGCGATCTGATCGCCCGCATTGCCGGCAGCGCTCTGTATCCGGTTTTCGGGCTGCCTGGCGGCGTTTCCAAACCACTGACCCATGACGATCAGGTGGCGGCGGTGTCTGCATCCCGGGTGATGATCGAATTTGCCGTCATTTCTGTGAAACTTTTTGAAAACCTGCTCAAAACCGGAACGTTTTTTTCAGAATTGATAACCGATCCCGTATATTATCAGCGCACTTATTCCATGGGAATGACGGACGCCGACGGACGCCTTCAGTTTTATGACGGTGTTATCCGGATTGTGGATCCGGGAGGCGCTCCGGTGGCGACATTCAGGGCGGGGGAATTTTCCGGCTATTTGACTGAACGGGTGGATGGCCGGACCTATGTCAAAACCCCTGCGATTCGAGATGCCGGCTGGCGGGGGTTTCCCGAAGACGAGGTGATTACGGCCTACCGGGTCGGCCCCCTGGCAAGGCTCAATGTTGTGTCGGAAATCCCCACGCCGCGGGCGCAGGCCGCCTGCGACGGAATGATGACGTTTTTCGGCGGCAGGCCCGTACACCACACCCTGGCCTATCACTGGGCGAGGCTGATCGAGGCGCTGTATGCCGCTGAACGTGTCGCAGAACTGGCCGCCGATCCGGATATTGTGAGTTCTGAAATCCGGAACATACCGTCGCATCTTCCAGATGAGGGTGGCATGGGGTCAGGGGGATGCGAGGCGCCGCGCGGCACCCTGTTTCACAGCTATCAGGCCAGTACCGACGGCATTATCCAGAAACTGAACCTGCTGGTCGGCACCCAGCACAATGCCGCGGCGCTCTATCGTTCCGTCCATCAGGCGGCATCCATGCTGATTACGGATGGGCGGGTTTCAGACGCTATTTTGAATCGTATCGAAATGGCCTATCGCGCCTACGATCCCTGCCTGGCCTGCGCCACCCACTGATTTGAAAAACAATTTTCTTTCGCCAGACGTTGTGATAACATGCCAAAACATTAGAAGTTTGCAGGTTGCAGCCGTGATATTTTGATGAAATCACGGTGTCTGAATTTTTACGGAGAAGCGAAATATGGCGATAGTTACCCTCGATACCATCGGTGTCAAATGTCCTCAGCCCGTGCTGAAAATAGCGGTCATCGCTCCGGGGATGAAACCGGGTGATATCCTGGAAATTGCCGGAGATTGCCCGACATTTGAGCGGGATATTCGCGCCTGGTGCCACCGTCTGAACAAGCTGCTGCTATCCGTTCGAGAAGACAACAATGTCAAGAAAATACAGATTCAGTTTTGACGGTCTCGTAAAAAGTCCGCATGCGGCGTACGCATGATATGCGTTGGCCCCCACCATAAGTTTCTATAAGGATCGCGTAACGTGAATACCCATTCACACTGCTGGGAATGTACATCGTGCCTGTCTCAAGATTGCCCCGCAAGGTCGTCTCATTCATCCGAATGCCGGATATCCCGCCTGTTGTCTTCCGAAAATGTCGTACCGGATGACCTGACGCGAGATATTCGTAAATGTCTCGATTGCGCCTGGTTCAGGCAGGTCAAAACCCCTGAAATGCTGGAATTGCTGCTGCGAAAACTGGCGGACAGCCACGATGCCGTCATTGCAGCGATCGTGACAAACAAAACGGAGCGGGAACGCAATTGCGATTTAATGATCGCCGGGCTTTCGGAAGTATGTGACGCCCTTCAGAAAATGGCGGCCGGCGATCCTTTTGTCCGGGTTCCGGAAGCATCTGACATCGAGATTCTGTCCCGTCTGAAGAAACTGCTCAACCTTACCGCCCAGAACCTGCTTGAGATTGTGGATTTATCGCATGAATTCGCCATCGGTTTTGCCGAACATTTCGATGTGTTGAATCGGGTGGCCTCTGGCGATCTTTCCGCCCGC
>JAJYBO010000004.1:12036-27217 GCA_021778975.1 Deltaproteobacteria bacterium | reverse complement strand
TGAATGCCGCCTGAAATCCGGTGACAAATATCCGACTTGAATCTTGCCGTCAGAATTCCGACAGATCGCCGGAGTGGTCTGTATGGGCGTCACACCGGAGCCATGACACCGATCCCATTCCACATGTTCCCTGAACACCGCGTCCCGGCTTTCGATATGATCGTAATTGAGCGCCAGCAGCCTGTTGGAGCGCGCACCAGCATAACCCGGCTTTGCCTGCAACGCCTTGTCGTAGGAGGAAACCGCCTCGACAATACGGCCTTGACACTGGAGCGCCACCCCCAGATTGTTCTGAACCAGCGGCTGATCGGATTTGATAGCCAGCGCTCTTTGATACCACTCTTCCGCTTCGGACAACCGGTACTGTTCCCGATGGACATCACCGATATTGTGAAACGCCTCGACACTTTCCGGCTTGATTTCCAGCGTTTTTTTAAAACAGACCAGCGCATCGTCATACATGTGAAGATGGTTATACACCGCTCCCAGATTGTTGTAGGCGTCTGCAAAATCTGGCTTCAGTTCGATGGCTTTGCGGTGGCAGACAATGGCGTCATCGGTTTTTCCCTGGTTCTTGCGGGTA
Organism: Deltaproteobacteria bacterium; assembly: GCA_021778975.1. Taxonomy (GTDB): domain Bacteria; phylum Desulfobacterota; class Desulfobacteria; order Desulfobacterales; family Desulfatirhabdiaceae; genus RAAP-1. Next base: position 26,634 of record JAJYBO010000004.1, on the reverse strand, counting down.
TTGCCCAGGTTGGTGTAAACCTCTGCGTATTTCGGGTCCAGCGACAACGCCTTCTGATAGCGATCAACCGCTTTTTCGTACTCCCCCAGCGCGTTGTAAGCTGCCCCCAGGTTATAGTAAAACATCGGAGCGGACGGCATCAGCCGCACCGCTCGCTCGATCAATTCGACCGCTTTTTGGGACTGACCGTTCTGATGCGCGATAACGCCTGACAGTTGAAGCGCATTGATATCATTCGGATTTCGAGACAAAATCCGGGAATAAATGGCGTTCGCTTCTTCGAAATTTCCGGCCCGGTGCAGTCGCACCGCTTCTTCCATCTGCTGCGCCGAAGATAAATGTTTCTGCTTTTTTCCGCCGCGGTCACGAGGTTTCCGGTGATGTTTCGATGGTGTTACCACCGTTTTGGGAACATCTTTCGGTTGGTCAACACGTTCTGGCAGCGATTCCGGAACCGATTTCGATATCGGTGTCACCACCGGCTGAACCATCATTCTTTGAAAATACAGGTACCGTTGTTCCATGTCGGCGCTGAAAAACGGCATGGAACGCATCCGTCCCAGACGATCCAGCGATGCAGCCGCACTTTCCGGAGATGACACCGCCCACTGTTCACGGGTTTCCAGAACGAAGTACATCAGCCACTGGTCCGCGGCAGTTCCGGGATCAACGGTCGCCATCCGGGCAGAGGCCGCCAGAAACGGTTCGTTTACAGCAACATCGGCCGCGGGGGGCAGCATACCGATCAGGGAATCGAGCAGATACACGGCGTCCTGCCTGTACTCCAGATCGCCGGCGATGCGGATAGCCGACAGCACTCGAGACGTTGTCGCCTGACACCGCAGCAAATCGCCCATCAGCGCCCATGCGTGGTGCAGCGCCCGAACCTGAACCGATGGCGCAAACACGGGCATTTGCGATGCGGCGTATGCAATCAATATCTGTTGATGCACCTGCCATTCCGAATCTCGCACATGACTGGCGCAATAGGCTTCCCACAGCGGAAGAAACCGCAGCACATATGGAAACGCCGGAAGGTAATCGAGCCACAACGTCGGTGGAAACGCCGGCAATATGTCGTCACTTCTATTATTCATGTATGCCTCACCTGCCATAAACGCCATCAACGCCAACTCCAAAAATGGATGCAGCGCCACCGTCACCGAAACGCTCTTGAATCAGCCGCAGCCTTCGATTCATTTCCGGGCTGAAATATGGATAGGCGCTCATTGTTTCCAGATTGGGCAGCGAATCTTTGCCGGTAAAATAAGATGAGAACGACCGGAATCGTTCACGGGCCTCCAGCGCCGAATAGTACGCCCACCGGGAGGATTCACCACCAGGATCGTTCGAGGCCATGTACGGAAATAACGATAGAAACGGTTCATTGACGTCGAATCTTTCCGAAACTGCAAATGGTCCCAGCAGATGATTCAATATTCGAACCGCTGTTTCACGATATCCCAAATCCAGCGCCACCCGTATCGCTGAAATCACTCTGGCCGCGGTTGCATTCTGACGCAACAGATTCATCATGATGGCATGAACATTGACTAAAGCGTTATACCGCACGGATGCGACATACTCCGGGGACTGCGACATGGCATAGAGACACAGCGCCTGCTGATACGTCAGCCAGCCTGCATCTCCGGCATGATTCCGTTCATATAGCTCCCACACATCCCAAAAGCTCAGGGTATAGGGAATATCCCGAAGATATGCCTTCCAGAAATCCATCGAAACCTGGGAAGATATCGACGCGTTTTCTTCAAGCGTCGTTAAAAAACCACTGTGAGCGAGGGTTTCCGCTCGATCCGATTTACAGGCAAACAGATTCAGTTGAAAGGCGTCCATCTTTTCCTGAATGTGAAACGGCGCCAGAACATTCAAACCGGGAATCAGGCGGTACGGCCGATATCCAAGTTCATGAAACCGGTAAACGATATCCAGGTGATAGTCGTCATGCTTGATCTTATATTGAACCAGCGGAGAACTGTCTCTGAAAAAACGGGTTCCCTGCCGGAGAAGACTTTCCCAAAGAGACTCGGTGTCAATCCGCACAAAATCAATGTCCGGTTCCATGATATGGGTGTCAATACCACCGTCCAGTGTTGTAAACGCTACCGCTTCAATATCTCCGAATTTCTTGAGAAAGTCCGCACCCGAAGCGGCGTATGGAAGCACCTGGATATTGCCCAAGCGGTTCATCTGAACGCTTCGGCTCAGATATGCCGCCTGCAGCCGGTCCGGTTCGACCGCCCACACTTTTCCCGCCTGCCCTACCCGCTGACTGGCTGTCAGAGCATAAGCGCCATATCCCGCGCCAATATCCACCGCTTTCATGCCGGAATTCAGAAAAGCCCGGACAAAATGGACTTCGTCTTCGAACGAATCTTCCTGTTCCAGCAGTGCATACGTCCCCAGTTCGTCAAGCGAATCGGGAACGCGAACATCCATATCACCGTGAATACGGACCGTGCGCCCCCCGGCTCCGTCATTTTCATCAACGATCCGCGACGCGCACCAGTTGCCCCACATGGCGCCATAGACGGATTCCAGTTTGATGATGAAGGCATTTTGATCCATCAGCGAAGAGGACAGCATTTTCAATCGCAGTGATCTGCGCTGCTGACAAAGCCGATTCATATCCCCGGCCAGCGCTTTCGCTCTTTCGATGTAATCGCTTTCAGACAGGGCGATCCCTTCCGGCATCCCCACCTGATGCAGAATGCTGGCGCCCACACGGGAAGCATGGGTTTCTCCGGACAGCGTTATGACCGAAATCCCCATCCACAGCGCCTCGCAGGTGGTGGTGGTGCCGTTGTAGGGGAAGGAGTCCAGCGCAATATCCACCCGCTGATACAGTTTCAGATGCTCCTGAAATGGCAGATACGGCATCACCTCGATCCGGGACGCTTCGACGCCGTGCTGCACAAATTGTAACGCCAAATTCGCCCTGGCGTCCGCGTCCGAAATGATGCTCGATTTCAGAATCAGCCGGGAGCCTGGAACCTGAAGCAGCAGCGCAGACCAGACGGCAATGACGGACGAATTGATTTTAGCCCTGTTGTTGAAAGATCCGAACGTGATGTACCCGTTCGACAGCGCCGGCGTCTCCGAGACATCCGGGGTCGGAACCGGCGGCTGATAGCAGAGAAATCCTCCGGGAAGACGGACGAGCCGTTCCGTATAGCAGGTATCGGTCAGGCCTTCCGGATCCGCCTCTGAATCTGTAATGCGGTAATCCATCGCTGTCAGCCCCGTGGTGTTGGGATAGCCCAGATAGGCGACCTGCACCGGCGCGGGTTTTCGAGAAAACAGCTTCATGCGGTTATTGGCGGTATGACCTGTCAAATCCACCATGATGTCAATCTGGTCTTCCCGAATGCGCTGAAACACCTCGTCATCCGTCTGCCGGAGAATATCGCGCCAGTGATCCGCGGTTACCATCATCAGACGGGTGATATCATCGGGCTTTTGAACATCGGAATAGCAATACACCTCGAATTGCTCCCGATGATGCCGATACAGCACCGGCTGAATAAAAAACGCCACGGAGTGCGAACGGAAATCCGGAGACAGATAGCCAATCCGGATCCGGCGGTTCAACGTTCTGGCATTGGAGAAATCCTTCTCCGCGCCGACAGATATGGCAGCGTGACGTTTCGCCCACTCCCGATGGTAATCAACCATATTCTGAGGCGTTACCCCGATCAGATAGCCCAGACAGAGCAGCAGGTTGGAATGGACAATCGCACTTTCGGGATGTATCTGAATACTCTTGACGAAGCCGTCCACCGCCTTCTGTATCTCGCCCATATCCTTGTAGAGGGCAAGCTGGTTGGTGAACGCCTGAAAATGATCCGGATTGCGGGACAAAGTATATTCATACCAGCGCATCGCCTGGGTCAATTCTCCCTGAGACTGGCAGGCCACTCCCAGGTTATAGGCCGCCTCGGTATAATCCGGATCCAGATCGAGCGCTGTTTTAAAACAGGAAATAGATGCCGCCGCGTCGCCACTGTCTTTCAATACCGCGCCCAGGTTATTATGATAACAGGGGTTCTGAGGACTCAAGCGGATTGCGGATTTCATCCATTCGATCGCCGCCTCGAATTTTCCGGACTGATGGGCGATCAGACCTGCCAGATTCACGGCGTCCACATCGGCCGGCTGCTGATTCAGATACCTGCGAATCAGAGGATCGGCGTCATTGAAACGCCCCTCGTTGTACAAAGACAGCGCTTTCTGGTAAAGCCCCCTGTCGTCACCGAAATCGGCTGGTTTGTCGTATTTGCCAATGGATCGCTGCCTTATCTGTAACGCCATATGCTTTTCCTCATTCCTGGGTGGTTGCGTCTGGAACACTGTGATGAATGATGATTCAATCGCAAAGAAGCAACATCCATACCACAATTCAAACCACATTGTTTCCAATTATCATGTTGACTTTTAATGTCAGTCTCTTTAATGCTGAACATTAAATTGACATCCAGAGGTAGGCTGTCTGTCCATATTTTGACAGGTAAGACAGGGCGTATCGTGGGTTTTAAAGGAACAAACAATAGATGGCTTTACAGCTCGACAAAAAAAGGAGGACGCTATGAAAAAAATGATCATGATGACAGCCATATCGCTAATTGCAGCCATGGCAATGACAGTTTCAGGATTTGCAGCGGACAACATGATGGGGCAAATGATCCATCAGAGTACGGTCAGCGGATACAAGTTCGCGTATCATCTGCTGGATAAAGCTGCGCGCGACAAAATGATGGGCGGTATGAAAGGCATGGAAATGCCCGGAATGAGCAACAGCCCGGATATTACCAACCACCTGCTGCTATCGCTCACCGATGCGGCGGGAAAACCCGTTTCTTCCGCGAAGGTTGGCTTTTTCATCATCGGACCGGACGGTAAGGATCAGAAAACCCTCACGATGGGCATGGACGACGGCTACGGCGCGGATGTCGGCTTCAAAGCGAAGGGCGTTTATAAAATCAAAACCAAAGCAATGATCGGCGATAAAGTGCTGATGGATGACTTTACATACGACGTCAGGTAGTACGGCAAAGGACAATATCATCATTTCATCCTCCCTTTCCTTGCTGCTTCAGGGCCGCAGGAAAGGGAGAGCATGAACCGCGTCAGGAACTGCGCTTGTCTTTCAGGACATGATCCGAAATGACGATCCGCTGAATCTCGGACGTACCCTCGTAAATGGTGAAAACCCGCGCATCCCGGTAATACCGCTCCACCGGGTAATCTTTTGTGAACCCGTAGCCGCCGTGAATCTGAAGCGCCTTTCCGGTGATCCGGTTGACCATTTCGGAAGCGAACAGCTTGGCCATGGAGGCCTGGGCCGTGTAGCGCTCCCCGCGGTCTTTCATGGCGGCGGCGGACAGCATGAGCTGACGGGCGGCTTCAATTTCCGTGGCCATGTCCGCGATGATCCAGCGAAGCCCCTGGAATTTGCTGATCTTCTGGCCGAACTGATCGCGTTCTTTGGCGTATTTCACGGCGGCGTCCAGCGCGGCCTGCGCCACACCGATGGATTGAGCGGCAATGCCGATACGCCCGCTGTCCAGCCCTTTCATGACGATTTTAAAACCGTCGCCTTCCTGCCCGACAAGATTTTCCGCCGGAATTCGGCAGTCTTCAAACAGCAGATCCGTCGTATCCGAGGCCCGAAGCCCCATCTTGTCCTCGAGTCTGCCGATCACCATGCCCGGTGTCTTTCGCGGAACGACGAACACACTGATGCCCTTGTGCCGAAGCGCTTCGTTGGTTTTGGCGGTCACCAGCACCAGCCCTGAATTTTTACCGGTTGAGATGAACCGCTTGGCGCCGTTGATAATATAGCTGTTGCCGTCCTTGACGGCCGTTGTGGTCTGCGCCACCGGGTCCGAACCCGCATGGGGTTCGGTGAGGGCGAACGCGCCGATGAATTTTCCGGCGGCCAGAGGTTTCAGGCATCGCTGCTTCAGGTCTTCGGAGCCGAAATGATAGAGGCTTTCGCAGACAATGGAGTTGTGAACCGACATCACCACGGCTGTCGAAGCGCAGGAATAGGCGATTTCAGAAAGCGCCAGCGCATAACTGATGGTGTCCGCGCCTTCGCCGTTATATTCCGGCGGAATCATCATGCCCATGAAGCCCAGTTCGCCCATCTTCTTCAGGATATCGGCGGGAAAGGTCTTGTTCTGGTCGCGTTCGGAGGCTTCCGGCGCCACGACTTTTCTGGAGAATTCCCGCACCATGGCCTGGATCATGAGTTGTTCGTCAGTGAGTGTGTATGACATGTTGAATGATTCCTCCCGGATTACGGACTGTAAACCACCACGATGAGTTCCGTGGTCGTATCGCCGGTATTGCGCATGTTGTGCTGAATGCCGGAATTGAAGTGCAGGGAATCGCCGGTTTCAAGCTTGTTGGTGTGTTCCCCGACCATGATTTCGATTTTCCCGGACAGTACATAGACAAACTCCTCGCCTTCATGATGATAACCGACGCCCAGATGCTCCTGAAACGCGTCGATGGTGACGCGAAACGCCTTCAGGTGTTTGTTCTCGGCGCCCGGTGTCAGGGTCGTGTAGGCGTAGTGCTCGGTGCGCTTGGTATAGGCCTGAATGCGGTCCTGGAGGTTGGATGTTTCTTCTTTCAGGAGCAGGCCGGAATCTATTTTGAGGGCGCGGGAAATCTGCAGCAGCGCGCCGACGGGCGGTGTCACTTTACCGGCTTCGATTTTCTTGAGATGCTCGATGGAAAAGCCGGTCTCATTGGCGACGTTATCAAGCGTTATGGATTTTTCGGTGCGGACCTTCTTGATTTTCTGCCCGATATGGGTCGAGTCTGGGCCAGCCGCTTTTCTTGGCATAATGTCTCCTTTCGGGATATTAACCGCGGAATATGTTCTGTCGAAAGACCGGAACGCCCCGAAACGCGCGTATATCAGCGGACGTTTCGAGACGCGCTTTCGGTTAATAGGGATGGTCTCGCAGAAAGTCAGGATGCGGCGCGGCGCAGCATCCTGATTTTCTGCGAAGCCGTTAATATTCGTAGAAGCCTTTGCCGGTCTTTCTGCCGAGCCAACCGGCTTCCACGTATTTGCGGAGCAGGGGGCACGGACGGTATTTGGAATCCTTGAAGCCGTTGTAAAGTGTTTCCATAATGGCCAGGCAGGTATCCAGACCGATCAGGTCCGCCAGCGCCAGCGGCCCCATGGGATGGTTCATGCCCAGCTTCATGACGGTGTCGATGTTTTCCCGCGTGCCCACACCGTGATAGAGGCAGAAAATGGCCTCGTTGATCATGGGCAGCAAAATCCGGTTGGCGATGAAGCCGGGATAATCATTGGCCAGGGCCGGCGTTTTTCCGAATTTTTGGGACAGATCCCAGGTGATCTGATAGGTGGCGTCCGATGTGGCGATGCCGCGAATCACCTCCACCAGCTTCATGACCGGCACCGGGTTCATGAAATGCATGCCGATGACTTTATCGGGCCTGCGGGTCTGGGCGGCGATTCTGCCGATGGGGATGGAAGACGTGTTGGTCGCCAGAATGGCGTCCGCCGGGCAGATATCGTCGAGCTGCCTGAAAATCTGAAACTTGAGCGTTTCGTTTTCTGTGGCGGCCTCCACGACGAAATTCGCCGCCGCCATGTCACTCAGCGCCGTGCTGGACTGAATCCGGGACAGCACGGCCTGCTTTTCCTCCGCGGACATTTTGCCCTTTTCAACGCTTTTGGACAGATTTTTAGTGATTGTGTCCAGGCCGCGCTGAACGAATTCCGGCTTGATATCGTTCATGATGACGTTGACGCCGCTCATGGCGGCTACCTGAGCGATGCCGTTTCCCATCTGGCCGGCGCCGATGACTCCGAATGTCGTGATATTCATTTTTTCAGACTCCTGATAAGTTAAAGAGTTCGTAGCTCGTAGCCGATAGCTCGTAGCTCGTATGGTACACCGCAACGACGAAGCATGCAGCGCTGGCGCCGCATGCAGATTTTTTTACGAAGTCGTCGGTTCAGCGTTTGACAATCATGGCGACCGCTTCCCCGCCGCCCAGGCACAGAGACGCCAAGCCGGTTTTTTTATCCTGCCGGATCATTTCGTAGAGCAGTGTTATCAAAACACGGCAGCCGCTGGCGCCGATGGGGTGCCCCAACGCCACGCTTCCGCCGTTGACGTTGACCTTTTGCGGGTCCAGATTCAGTTCTTGCAGAATGGCCACGGTGGAGCCGCTGAAAGCCTCGTTGATTTCGAATAGTTCGATGTCGTTCAATGTCATGCCTTCTTTTTTGAGGCACTTGGGAATGGCCCATATCGGCGCCACCAGAACGTATTTCATGTCAATGCCGTAAGACGCCTGAGCGCCGATAGTCGCCAGCGCCTTGCACCCCAGCTCCGCCGCTTTTTCACGGGACATCACCACGACCGCCGCCGCGCCGTCGCTGATGATGGATGCGTTTCCCGCGGTGCCGACGCCGTCTTTTCTGAAAGCGCTTTTCATTTTCGAAAGGTTCTCCAGCGTGGTTTCCTGCGGACATTCGTCCTGCCGGAAAACAACAGGCGCGCCCTTGCGTTGAGGAATTTCCACCGGCGCGATTTCATCCGCGAACCGTCCGGCGGCGATGGCGTCGAGCGCCCTGCGGTAGGATTCCGCGGCGTACATGTCCTGATCCCGGCGGGTGACGTTGTATTTTTCCGAGCACAGTTCGTTGGAAATACCCATGTGAAAATCGTTGACGATGTCCCAGAGGCCGTCATGAATCAAGTGATCTTCGAGTTTTCCGGGTCCCATCCGGTATCCGAACCTGGCTTTTTCCAGATAATAGGGGGCCATGCTCATGTTTTCCATGCCGCCGGCCACCACGATATCCGCATCGCCAAGCTGAACGGCTTGAGCGGCCAGCATGACAGCCTTCAGCGCGGAGCCGCAGACCTTGTTGATGGTGAAGCACTCGGCCTCCCAGGGCATGCCTGCCTTGACGGCTGCCTGTTTGGCGGGGTTCTGGCCGTAGCCGCAGGGCAGCACCTGCCCCATGATGACTTCGTTGACAGCGGTTTTCGGGATGCCGGCGCGCTGCACCGCGGCGTCTATCGCCAGAGCGCCTAACTGCGTTGCGCCGATCGCGCCGAGGGAACCATTGAAACTGCCCAGCGGCGTTCGCGCTGCGCTGACAATAACGGCTTCTTTCATGATATTCGTCTCTCCTTGTATATTCATCGAGTTGGGGGACGGCTTCGTCAGCGGGCCTTTGACGAAGCCGCTGCTCACATGTTGCGGCGGTATTTGCCGCCTACGTCATACAGCGCCTGCGTAATCTGCCCGAGCGAGCAGACACGGACGGTCTGCATCAGCTCGGCGAAGAGGTTGTCGCCGGAAAGCGCTGTCTGCTGGAGACGCTTCAAAGCGACGGGTGCTTCATCTTTGTGCCGATCTTTGAATTCCGCGAGACGGCGGATCTGGGACTCTTTCTCTTCTTCCGAGGCCCGCGCCAGTTCAACGGCGTCACTGAGTTCCTCCCCTGACGCATGGGGATCGCGGAAGGTGTTGACGCCGACGATGGGGTATTCGCCCGTATGCTTCAGGATTTCATAATACATGGATTCTTCCTGGATTTTGCTGCGCTGATATCCGGTTTCCATCGCGCCCAGAACGCCGCCGCGCTCGGTGATCCGGTCGAATTCCATCAGAACGGCCTCTTCGACCAGGCGCGTCAGTTCCTCCACGATGAAACTGCCCTGATTCATGTTCTCGTTTTTGGCCAGGCCCCATTCCCGGTTGATGATGAGCTGAATGGCCAGCGCCCTGCGGACGGATTCGGTGCTGGGGGTCGTGATGGCTTCATCGAAGGCGTTGGTGTGCAGGCTGTTGCAGTTGTCATAGATGGCGCACAGGGCCTGAAGGGTCGTGCGGATGTCGTTGAACTGGATGTCCTGGCTGTGCAGTGAGCGTCCGGATGTCTGAATATGGTATTTGAGCATCTGGGAGCGTTCCGACGCCTTGTATTTTTCTTTCATGGCGATGGACCAGATGCGCCGCGCCACCCTGCCGATGACCGTATATTCCGGGTCCATGCCGTTGGAGAAGAAAAACGACAGGTTGGGCGCAAAGCTGTCAATCGGCATGTTCCGCGACAGATAATATTCCACATAGGTAAAGCCGTTTGAAAGCGTCAGCGCCAGTTGGGTGAGCGGATTGGCGCCGGCCTCGGCGATGTGGTATCCGGAGATGGACACCGAGTAGAAATTGCGGACCTGGTTTTCGATGAAAAACTGCTGAATGTCACCCATCATTTTGAGGGCGAATTCGATGGAGAAGATGCAGGTGTTCTGCCCCTGGTCCTCTTTCAGGATATCGGCCTGAACCGTTCCGCGGACCGTTGAAAGCGCTGCGGCGCGGATCGTTTCATATTCGGCGGCGGAAGGAGCGCGTCCGTTGGCTTCGGTGAATTTCTCCACCTGCTGATCAATGGCGGTGTTCATGAACATCGCCAGCATGATGGGCGCCGGCCCGTTGATGGTCATGGAAACCGATGTGTTGGGCGCGCACAGATCGAAACCGCTGTAGAGAATTTTAACGTCATCAAGGGTGCAGATGCTGACGCCGGAGGTTCCGATCTTGCCGCAAATATCCGGACGGATGTCCGGATCGTAGCCGTAGAGGGTGACGGAATCAAATGCCGTCGAAAGCCGTTTGGCCTCGTAGTTTCCGGACAGGAGCTTGAAGCGCCGGTTGGTTCTGGCCGGATCGCCTTCACCGGCGAACATCCGGGTGGGGTCTTCGCCGACCCGTTTGAGCGGGAACACGCCCGCCGTGTAGGGAAATCTGCCCGGAACATTTTCCTCGCGCATCCATCGGTAAATTTCGCCGGGATCGGTGAAGCGGGGGATGGATATTTTGGGAATCTTCTTGTGGGACAGCGATTCCGTGTAAAGCGGCACCTTGATGTCCCGCCCGCGCACCTGATAGACCAGTTCATCCTGGGTGTAGGCGACCTTGATGGCGTCCCATTCCTTCAGGTTGTCAAACGTTTCGGGATACACCTGCTTTTTGGCTCTGGCGACTTCGTCTTTCAGTTGAAACAGGAGCGCCGACAGGTCACCGGACAGGTTTTTCTCCACCGTCCTGACGGCCTCCTCCAGATGCCAGACCGCGCGGATGGCTTCGGACTGCGCCCGCGTCTTTTGGTGGTAGCCCCGGATGGTGTCGGATATCTCAGACAGGTACCGCGTGCGTTCCGGCGGGATGATGATGGTTTTGGACGTTGATATGCGGGTGGCGGGTTTCGGTAATGCGGTATGAACCCGTACGCCGGTTTTTTCGGCAAGCGTGTCGAGAATGGCGTGGTAGAGCGCGGTGACGCCGTCATCGTTGAATTTGGAGGCGATGGTGCCGAACACCGGCATGTCTTCCGGCGATTTGTCCCAGGCGGAGCGGTTTCTCTGCACCTGTTTGCGGACATCCCGCACGGCGTCCTCACCGCCGCGTTTTTCAAATTTATTGACCACCACAATATCCGCATAATCGAGCATGTCTATTTTCTCGAGCTGCGATGCGGCGCCGAACTCGCTGGTCATGACATACATGGCCACGTCAACGAGATCGGTGATCAGGGAGTCTCCCTGACCGATGCCGGCGGTCTCGGCGATAATGAGGTCGAAACCCGCGGCTTTCAGCGTTTGGATGGTTTCTCCCAGAGTTTCGGGAATTTCGGAATTGGACTGCCGGGTGGCCAGTGAACGCATGTAAATACGCGGGCTTCCGATGGCGTTCATCCGGATGCGGTCCCCCAGAAGCGCGCCGCCGGTTTTACGCCGGGACGGATCGCAGCTTACGATCGCCACATACATGTCCGGAATGTCATGCAGCAGCCTCAGAATCAGTTCGTCGGTCAGAGACGACTTTCCCGCGCCGCCCGTGCCGGTGATTCCCAAGACCGGAACCGTCTTGCCTGCGGATTTTTCCTGAAGCCGCGCCATGAGTTCCAGAAGTTTGGCGCCGTGATGCAGCTTGATCTGTTCGACGGTGGTGATTAGATTGGCCACGCGTGGTTTGTTCTGCGGGGTAAGATCATCGAGGTTGACATGGTGGTCCTTGACCGTCGAAAAATCCATGCCTTCGACCATGTGGTTGATGATGCCCTGGAGCCCCATGCGGGCGCCGTCTTCCGGTGAATAGATTTTGCTGACGCCGTAGGCTTCCAGTTCCCGGATTTCATCCGGAACGATGACGCCGCCCCCGCCGCCGAAAATCCTGATGTGCGCAGCGTTCTGCTTCTTGAGCAGATCCACCATATATTTGAAAAACTCCACATGACCGCCCTGATAGCTGGAAATGGCGATGCCCTGGGCGTCTTCCTCGATGGCCGCATCCACAATTTCCTGAACGGACCGGTTATGTCCCAGATGAATGACCTCGACGCCGGTATCCTGAAGAATCCGGCGCATGATGTTGATGGATGCGTCATGCCCGTCGAACAGAGACGTTGCGGTCACCACCCGGACGTTATGTTTGGGCTGGTAGGCCTGAATTGTAATGGTCACAGTTCCTCCTTTGCTGTCATGTCGCCGGTCTGGGCGGTAAGCCCGAAGATCAGCCGGGTCTGAATATTGATGTAATCCTCGATGCTGTAGTGACGCGCCAGAAACCACCGCCGGAACGTCCACATATGTCCCAGAACCGTGATGTTGTGCGCCGCCAGTTCGATGAGTCTCTCATCCAGTGCGGGCAGATCGCCGGATGCGCTCAGCCTGGCCAGAACATCCACGAAAAGCCCGGTGATGTGCAGTTCGTGTTCCAGCACCATCTTGCGCCATTGAGACGGCAGCGACTGGGTTTCCTGATAAATCAGAAGGATGTGGTCGCTCATGCGGTGGCAGACCATGAAATATTCCCGGATGGCTTTTGCCAGGGCATCGCGTCCCTGATCGGCCATCGAAAGGGCTTCTGAAACGTGCTGTTCGATCTCTTCGTGAATAGCGTCGCATACCAGATAGAGGATATCCTCCTTGGATTTGATATACTCGTACAGGGAGCCGATGGAGAATCCGGCGGCGCCGGCGATCTGACGCGTGGTGGTCTTGTGAAACCCCTTTTCGATGAAAAGCTCGACGGCGGCGTCAACAATCTGTCGTCGCCTTCGCTGCACCAGATCCGGGTTTTTTACCAGGGTAACAACATCTTTGGTTCTTCGATTGGATGAATCCATATGTTTTAACTGACTATTTAAGTGTTAAGTGCAGCATTATCTGAACGAGCGCTCAGTCATGACTACATTACCATGTCAAAATTGGATTTGTCAATCGAAATTGCGGCGGTGAATATACCTCAAATTCGGACAATCGCTCTTGAATGCCGTTACCATCTGAGATATACATCATGCAACATGACAACGATCAAAACAGCACACAATGAATACAGCAGCGCCATCCGTCAGGGAGTCGCCGCCGCCTGGCCCATATGTCTCGGATATATTCCCATTGGGCTGGCGCTGGGGTTACTGGCGCAGAAAGCCGGGTTGAGTTCTGTTGAAATTGGTCTGATGTCTCTTTTCGTTTTTGCAGGAAGCGCCCAGTTTATTGCTGTTTCCATGCTTTCGACCGGGGCGGGACCACTGGCCATCATCATGACCACGTTTATCGTGAACCTGCGGCATCTGCTGATGAGTTCGTCTTTGTCCTTGTTTTTTCGGAACACAGGCCGAGCCATGCTGTCGTTTTACGCATACGGCATTACGGATGAAAGTTTTGCCGTCAATCAGCCCCGTTTCAAGGAAGGCAACTGGGGATTGCCCCAGGCCATGACCGTGCATCAGGTCTCCAACCTGGTATGGATTTTAAGCACCGTGGCCGGGGCTTATGGCGGGCAGTTCATTCCGGCGCACAGTTTCGGAATGGATTACGCACTGATCGCCATGTTCATCTGCCTGCTGATCTTTCAGATCAAAGGAGTGATTTACATCATCACCGCGCTGATAGCCGGTATTGCCGCCGCGGTTATGTCCCTGTACCTTCCCGGAAACATTCATGTCGTCATTGCCGCCATCCTGGCGGCGACCATCGGTTCACAGCTTCGTGACCATATCGAAAGACGAACAGCGGCAAAGCCGTCGCTTCAAGAGACGAATACACCATGATATCCGGAAAATACATGCTGATCATTACCGGCATGGGGGTGGTCACCTATCTTCCCCGGTGGCTCCCACTGGCTTTTCTGAGCAGACGCAGCCTTCCTCGCCGGCTGGTTCAGTGGCTCGATCTCATTCCCGCGGCAATTCTGGGGGCGCTGCTGACGCCGGAGCTGATTATCACGGGTTCTCCCCGTCATATAGAATGGCTGAAGCCAGAGCTTATAGCGGCCATTCCAACATTTATCACCGCCGCCATCACCCGATCCCTCGGATGGACAGTGGTTGTCGGCATGGTTACATTTGGCTTATTGCAAAAATGATGTCCTCGTAAAAAGTCGATTTGAGGGACGGCTTTGTAAAAAGTTCGCAGGCAAGGCGCGCAAATCCTGAGGAGTGAAGCGTACTTTTAGGTACGCTGCAACGACGAAGGATGCAGCGCAACGCAGCATCCGGACTTTTTA
>JAJYBO010000004.1:0-12026 GCA_021778975.1 Deltaproteobacteria bacterium | reverse complement strand
GCCGCATCACAACGATCATCATTCTCACGACCATCACCACGACAGTGATCCAGACCATTGTCACACCCACGATCATGACCACGGTCATTCTCACGAAATTCAGAGCGAAATGTCTTTTGAAGAAAAAATGCTCAAGCTGCTGGATCACTGGATTCGACACAACGACGATCATGCGGGCACCTACCGGAGTTGGGCGGAAAAAGCCAGAGACAACAAAATGGACGACACCGCCGCCCTGCTGCTGGAAGCCGCTCAAATGACCGTGGCCATCAACGGCAAATTCGAGGCGGCCATGGCGTCCATCACGCCGCCGCAACCATCCTGATCCTGTCTGCACCCGTGGGGTTTGCGACAGCGTGGTTCATCCGACCATTTCCCAGGTAAAAATATTTTCGTGGGAAAACAGCCTGCATGTCCGGGCCACACGAACCGGCCCGGCATGGAGGACATTCATCAGTACCATGCTCAGTCCGGACGCCGCCAGCATCGGCAGATAGACCTGTTCGACCTGGTGTTTCCGGGCGGTTTCCTGCGCGCCCGCCGCCAGATTGGATAGACCGGCAATCGTGCGCACCGGAAAGCCCAGCAAATCCGGAAGGGTTCTGATAACGGTGAGAATTTCCCGCGCCTGAAACAGCCCATCCGGCCAGGACAGCGGCGCCACCACAGGATCCATGACGATGCGTTCCGCAGCGATGCCCGCCTCCAGACATTTCTGATAGAGTGACACGGCAACTTCCAAGCGCCCCGCGCTGTCCGGCGGCACATGGCCGTCAGGGTGCAGCAGATAGCAGATCAGATCGCAGGGATACATGCTCGCCAGCGGCAGGATGTGTTCAAGTTTGGACGGCTCTAAAGATACCCCGTTCAGCGTCACCGGATTTTTGCAGACCTGAAGCCCGGTTTTCAACGCCTTGGGGTTGGACGTATCCATAACGAGCGGAAGCCGGGTGACGTCCTGAACCGCTTCCACCATAAATGTCATGTGAGATTCCGGATCCCGATAAAGAGGGCCGGAGTTGATATCAATCCCGTCTGCCCCGGCATTTTCACAGCGTATCGCCATCTCCTGGAGGGGCGCCGGATTTCTTTGCACCACGGCTTCGGCAATGGATTTTTGCGTGATTCTCAGATTGTCTGCAATGATTTTCATAGAATATTGAATTCCCTCAATCCAGCCGCTTCCGAAATCGGCGAACCGCCCCCCAGAATACCACACACCCCAAAACGAGAAGCCCGACGAATTGCGGCCACATGGTTTCGATTCCGACACCCTTCAAAAAGATGCCCCGAATAATGATGAGAAAATATTTCAAAGGGTTCAAAAAAGTCAGCCATTGCACCACCACCGGCATATTGGCGACGGGAAATACGAAACCGCTCAGCATGAAAAATGGTAAAATAAAGAAAAATGTGGTCATCATGGCCTGTTGCTGGGTGGCGGAAATCGTCGAAATGAAGAGACCAATTCCCAGAGTACTGAGCAGAAACAGACAGGTAGCGATCACCAATAGCACAATGCTGCCAACCAGCGGGATATGGAACCAGAAAACCGCGAAAATGGTTACGCCCACCATCTGCACCAGAGAAATCAGAATAAACGGAATGGTTTTTCCCAGAATCAGCTCGGACGGCTTCAGGGGTGTAACGATAAGCTGTTCCATAGTGCCGGATTCCTTCTCCCGAATGATGGCCATGGATGTCAGCAGCATCGCCAGCAGCATAATCAAAAATGCCACAATTCCGGGTACATAAAAATTTCTGCTATCCAGATTGGGGTTATACCATGTCCGGATTCGGTCATCCACCTTACCGTAGATAAGTCTCATGGGATGCAGTTTTCGGATCATGGCGTCATTGAACCGCTCCAGCACGGTCATCGCATCGGAAATTCGAACCGCAGCCATGTTGCTCATGCTGCCATCCGCCAGAATCTGGACATCCGCGGTCAATCCCTTGTGGATTTTGGAGCTGAAATCCGGCGGGATCTTGATGCCGATATTCACCTGCCGTTTCATCATCAACTGGTCCATCTCCGCGGCAGTATCCACAACGGCTGTCACTTGAAATGTCCCATTTCCCGTAAAATCTTTCATCAGCATCCGGCTTTCCGGCGTATGGCTGTAATCGAGCAGTCCTACGGTGATTTCACGAACATCCGTCGTCACCACATACCCGAACAGAATGATTTGCACCAGCGGCGCGACAATCAGCAGCGGACGGTTCTTTTTATCCCGAAATAATTGGATGAATTCCTTACGCACCAGCTCCCGAATCCGGATCCAGTCCATCACCGTTCCTCCTTCCAGACATTGCAATCGGGCCGCGTTGACGACTTCGTAAAAAGTCCGGATGCTGCGTTTGCCTGCATCCTTCGTCGTTGCGGCGTACCATAAGTACGCCTCACTCATCAGGATTTGCGCGCCTTGCCCGCGGCCTTTTTACAGGCCTTCTTTTTTCAGCACCAGCAGATTCAAAACCGACAGCACAATGCACATGGCCGTCAGCATCAGATAGCTGGGCCACAACGCCGCAAGCCCCAAATTTCGGAGATACAGTCCGTTCAAGATATCAATGAAATAGGTGGCCGGAACGGCGCGGGTGACATATTGGAGTATTCCGGGCATGTTTTCGACCGGAAACACGAAATTGGACAACAGCAGTGATGGCAGATAGGTAATCAGAATCGCAATCTGGTTGGCCACAAGCTGCGACTTCACCACGCTCGACACCAAAAGCCCCAGGCTCAGCGCCACCCCCAGATAGAGGGACGACGCCAGTATCATCAACCAGAAACCGGATTTCATCACCACCCCGAAAAGCACCTGCCCCATCAGAATGGAAATCAGCACATCTATCAGGCCGATAATGAAATAAGGAATGGCTTTGCCGATCAGAAATTCCAGGGCATGAATCGGGAGCGAACGGATGGTTTCCATGGTGCCGCTTTCGTATTCCCGCGCCACCACCAGGGAGGTCAACATAGCCCCAACGATCATGACAATAATGGCGATAATGCCGGGAACGATGAAATTTCGGCTTTCCAGATCTTCATTGAACCAGACCCGAACCCGGCCATCCACCGGTGGGCGGATCAGGCCCATTCCCCGACGGTTCAAAAAGGATACGAGCGTTTCCTGATTATACCGCTGAATGAATGCCGTCAGATAGCTTTTCGTAATGCCGGCAAAGTTGGGATCGCTGCCATCAATCAGTATCTGAACCGGGCTTTTTCGGTCGGAACGGACATTCTCTGTCCAGCGGGGCGGCAGGATAATGGCCACGGACGCCTCACCGTCATCCAGATAGCGGTTCACCACACGCTCATCCATAAACTGCCCCAGCACATGAAAGTATGAGGATGCATCCAGTTTACGGATAAAATCCCGGCTGAGGTCCGTTGGATCGTGATCCACCACCACCACATTGATGTTGTCCACATCGAGACTGAGGGCATATCCGAAAAGCAGAATCAGCAGCAACGGAATCATGAATGCCAGGTACAGGCTTCTGAAATCCCGGATGAGGTGATAATATTCCTTGCGGCTGATCGCCTGAATGGTGATCCAGTTCATGGCCAATTCCTCGATAGGCGGGGAGGATGTCCATCATCGTTTCGCGGTTATTGGGTTCCGACGCCTCCTCGTTGAGGGGAAGATACTCCGAATCCTCCTTCACCGGCAAGCAAAATCGGCATACCGCTACAACGAAATGGCCGCAACGACGAAGGATGCAGCGCAACGCAGCATCCGGACTTTTTACGAAGGCATCCGCTTTGGTTCACGCTCTCAGCGGGGGCAGGAATTGAAACCCCATCGGGGCGCCGTTTCAGCCGCCCTGATGGAGTTCATCACGATGGTGCAGGGGGCAACCCCGTGTGGTTGCCCTTTGGAATGGTATTTCTATAGTGGAGAGTATTTACGCGGTTTTGACCTCAGCATCTTCTTCACGTTTCAGCGCTTTGGTGGCGTCTTCCCGCAGCTTGTATTTCTGGATTTTACCACTCGCGGTTGTCGGATATTCGTTGACAAAGAAGAAAAAGGCCGGAATTTTGTGGAACGAAATTTTATTCTTACAAAAGGCGAGAAGTTCCTCTTCGGTCACTTTTTCACCGGGTTTGACCTGAAGATAGGCCACCACTTCCTCGCCGTATTTTTTACTGGGAACGCCGATGACCTGAACGTCCTTGATTTTGGGATATGTGTAGAAAAACTCTTCGATTTCACGCGGATAGATATTTTCTCCGCCGCGGATGATCATGTCTTTAATGCGTCCCGTAATTTTGCAGTATCCCTTTTCATCCATCACCGCCAGATCGCCCGTATGCAGCCATTTATCGGCATCAACGGCTTTGGCCGTGGCTTCGGGATTTTTGTAATAGCCCTTCATGACATGATACCCGCGAGAGCAGAGTTCGCCCTGAACGCCGCGGGGAACTTCTTCGCCGGTCGCCGGATCCACAATCTTGACCTCCACGTTGGGAAGCGCCCTTCCGACGGTGCTGACCCGAAGCTCCAGAGAATCTTCGCCGCGGGTCTGAGTAATGCCCGGAGAAGATTCCGTCTGGCCATAGACAATGGTCATTTCCGAAGCCCCCATCACACCGACCACCTGTTTCATCACCTCGATAGGACAGGGAGAACCGGCCATGATACCGGTGCGCAGGTGCGATGTATCGTATTTCTTGTTTTTCAGTTCTTCCAGCTCGGCAATAAACATGGTGGGAACCCCGTGCAACACCGAACACTGGGAAGCCTCGATGGTTTCCAGAACGTCCGACGCCTTGAAAGCGACAATCGGGGCCATCGCGGCGGCGGAAACCAGACAGTTCAGCGTGCCCAGAACGCACCCGAAACAGTGAAAGAATGGCACCGGAATGCACATAGTGTCCTTGCAGGTCAGTTTCATACACTCGGCCGTGCTGACAGCGTTGCCGAGCAGGTTCGTGTGGGAAAGCTGAACGCCTTTGGGAAACCCCGTGGTTCCGGAGGTGTATTGCATGTTGATGACATCATCCGGATCCATGGAATCCTGACGGGCTTTCAGCTCCGCATCGCTGACCTTTGAACTCATGGCCATGACCTCATCCCAGGTGAACATGCCGGGATGTTTTTCCTTGCCGATAAAGATAGCGTTTTTAAAGAGCGGCAGCTTTTCGCTCTTGAGCTTTCCGGGTTCACTGGTTTTGAGTTCCGGACAGACATCATAAACGACTTTGAGATATTCATCAGGCTCTCTGACGCCGCCAATCATGATCAGGGTGGTTGAATCCGACTGCTTCATCAGATATTCCAGCTCGAAACTGCGGTAATTGGTGTTGACCGTGACCAGCACCGCCCCCATCTTGGCGGTGCTGAACTGCGTCAGCACCCATTCGGGAACATTGTTGGCCCAGATGGCGATGTGTTCGCCTTTTTGAATTCCCAGCGCCATGAACGCTTTGGCGCACTGATTGCAGATATCTCTGAACTGACGGTAATCGTAATCAATTCCCAGCTTGTGATATTTCAGCGCCTTGCTGTCTCCGAACTGGTCCGCAACAATATCCACAAGCTGACCGATGGTGGTTTTTCCTACCTCAAACTGCGGTATCTGCATAAAACTCTCCCCTTTGATTTTTTCGTTAAATGGTTTCAGTCTTCCCGAAGTTCTGTTAACTTGGCATAATAATCCAGAATGGTTGGATTTTTAAGAGCGTCCTTGTTCAGCACCTCCTCTCCCTGGATGGTTTTTTTAACGGCAAGCTCCACTTTTTTCATGTTCAGGGTATAAGGAACATCCGGAACCTCGATGATTTTGGCCGGAACGTGGCGCGGGGAAGCATTGACCCGGATGGTATTGCGGATATTGTTTCGTATCTCGTCGGTCAGCGCATATCCCGCCGTCATCTTGACAAAAAGGATTACCCGAACATCGTTCTTCCAGTTCTGCCCCACCACCAGGCTGTCTTCGATCTCATCGAGCATTTCCACCTGACGGTAGATTTCCGCGGTTCCGATACGAACGCCTCCAGGGTTCAGGGTGGCGTCCGAACGCCCGTATATGACGACCCCGCCCCGATCGTTGATTTCGATGTAATCGCCGTGACGCCATATGCCGGGATAGACATCAAAATACGCGGAATGGTATTTCTTTCCTTCCGGATCATCCCAGAAATAGATGGGCATGGACGGCGACGGCGCGGTGCAGACCAGCTCCCCCTGCCGGTTACAGACGGACGTTCCGGTTTCATCGAAGGCTTCAACCTTCATCCCCAGCCCCCGACACTGAAGTTCTCCGGCATATACAGGGCCAATGGGGTTTCCCAGGGCAAAGCAGCCGTTGATATCGGTGCCGCCGGAAATGGACGCCAGTTGAATATCCGGCTTGATTTCCTGATACACAAAATCGAATCCCTCCATTGACAGGGGCGATCCGGTTGACAGCAAAGCTCTGAGAGATGACAGATCGAACGCCCGCCGCGGTTTCAGCCCGGAATTCATCAATGCCGCGATATACCCGGCGCTGGTGCCGAATACAGATATCTTTTCATCCTGAGCCATCCGCCAGAGGGCTTCCGGCCCGGGGTGAAAGGGATTGCCGTCATACAGAATCAGGGTGGCGCCCACCGAAAGCGCGCATGTCAGCCAGTTCCACATCATCCAACCGCAGGTGGTGAAGTAGAAAATATGATCTTTCCGTTTCAGATCCGTGTGCAGGAGATGTTCTTTCATCTGCTGGATGAGAATGCCGCCGGCGCTCTGCACCATACATTTGGGCAGTCCTGTCGTGCCAGACGAGTACATAATATACAATGGATGATCAAAAGGCAATTGTGTAAATTCAATCTCTGAACGAATTTCATCAGATTTGAACGCATCATACATCACGGCGTTGGGTATTGCGGCGATATCCGGCGTTTTTTCCGTATAGGGCGCCACCACAACGCGTTCCACCGAGGCGATCTGTTTCAGGATATCCCGGATCCGCTCCAGGCAGTCCAGCTTTTTACCCTTGAAAAAATAGCCGTTGGCGGTGAACAGCACCTTGGGCTTGATCTGCCCGAACCGATCCAGAACCCCCTTGATGCCAAAATCCGGAGAGCAGGAAGACCAGACCGCGCCGATACTGGACGCCGCCAGCATGGCGATGATGGATTCGGGCATATTGGGCATAAAGCCCGCCACGCGGTCCCCGGCCACAACCCCCATTTTTTTCAGCGACGCCGCAACCGCACCGACTTCGGCGTATAGTTCGGCATAGGTCAGTTCACGGCGAACCTGATCTTCGCCCCAGAAAACCAGCGCCGTCTGGCCATCCCGATACCGGAGGAGATTTTCGGCGAAATTGAGACGCGCGCCGTCAAACCATTTCGCACCCGGCATTTTATGGACATCGTCAATCACCGAAACAAAGGGATCCGACGCTTTGATGTCGGCAAACCGCCACATCTCCTTCCAGAAATCCGGAATATTGTTCACCGACCATTGCCAGAGTTCCGGATATTCTGAAAAATTCATGCCATACTTTTCGTTCACTTCCGTCATGAAGCGATACATATTACTTTGCTGAATCTGGGCCTGAGAAGGCTTCCACAATAATTTCCCCATAGCGTATCTCCCGTTTTTTCGGCTGGTTGGCGGCGGACAATGGTTCAGGCAGTTGCCGGCGGCGTTGTGACAGCCGACGGCGGATCGAAGGTATTCTATCGTCCGTAAATCACGGCCAGTATGGTGGCGTTCCCGCTTTTGGAACCGATCCAGTGCGGTGTGCTGGACAGATAATAGGCGCTATCGCCAGGCGTCAGTTCAAAATGATCTTCGCCAACTTCGAGCAGCACCTGCCCACTGAGAACATAGACGAACTCCTCGCCGTCATGTGTGGAAACTTCTTTGTCAGGCGTTTCTTGAAGCGTTACCATCAACGGCTCCATGCTCCGCCCCCGGACTTCGGGCGCAAGGCTTTTATACGAATACACATGTTTCCGGCCTTTTTGCGAGGTGGATCTGAAAACGGTTTTCTGATCTTTCAACCGGGTGACGGCGTATGGTTTGTCGCCAGTCCCGGAAATCAACTGGCCAAATGCGGCGTCCAGCGATTTGGACAGTTTGATGATAGTTCCAAGCTGGGGGTAAATATCGCTGTTTTCGATTCTTGCCAGTAAATCCGCTTCGAACCCGGTTCTGGCGGAAAGATCCTCGAGGGAAATCCCTTTTTCTTCTCTCAGGGTTTTGATTCGTTTACCGATTTCATCCACGCCCTTCCGGCTGGAATCTGAAATATCGCCGGTCAGGTCTGAAAAATAGTCCACATTGATGTGGGGTATCTGATCTGATGTTTCCATATCGTTATTTGCTCCTGTCAAATACGGGTCATTTCCAAGTTATACTCCAGGCGGTTACAAACTACGTTTTCCTTAAGCTCCCCCCCAGCGGGGGAGGTTTGGGGTGGGGGATCAAAAAGCGCAGATTGTTCCCGTTTGCAGTATATGTGGTTACAGTTTCAGCGCTGCTTTGTCGCTCCAGCCTTTGGGCAGTTTTTGCCCGGGTTCTTCGCCGAGTTTCGTCTTGAGTTTGACCAGGCCGGGCCGGGCGTATTTGGGGTGTCCGGCTTTTAAGGTTCTGCCGTTTAAAATGGCCTCGGAACGCAGTCTTCGCCCGATGGTGCGTTCCATCTGCTTTCCGAGTTTGAGGATGCGATCCACATCATAGCCGTGTTCGATACCCATTTCATCAATCTGCACCAGCGTGTCCTCGAGCGTGACCAGCCCCACATACCGGGGATCATCATAATAATAATCGCCCGTGCCCTTGACCGGACAGTCGTCTAGGAAATTGGCGGGCTGACCGCCCAACCCTCCCAGGGTCGCCTCAAAATGGGTGATGCCGGCCTGAAGCGCCGCCAGCACCGATGCGGACGCCACCCGTTTGGTTTCATGAAAATGCGCGATATGCAGCCGGGTATCCGGAATAGCGTCCAGAATCATGGAAAAATACCGATAGACATCCGGCGCCGACGCACTGCCGTCATGATCGGCGTGCTCGACATCGTGAGCGCCGATATCGAGCCACCGCCGGGTGAATTCCACAGCGTCCTTCATATCTGTGGCCCCGCCGATAGGGCTTCCCCAGATCGTGCTGACCGTTCCGCACATCTGGATGCCGGCATCCGTGCATTTCCGGATACACCGTTCGGCCTCGGCCCAATAATCAGGAAGCGTGGTTCCGGAATTGGCGAAATGGTGTTCTTCCTCGGTGGATACCATCATCAGCACCCGGTCCGGCCCGATGCCTTTGTCTTTGAGCCGGATCGCCCGATCCACCGCGCTTTCGCGGATGGTGATACAGGTCAGGCAGATATCTTCATAGCGGATACCCTTTCGCTCGCATTTTTGCTTGAATTTGTCGCTGCGCAGATGGACGAGCAGTTCTTCCGCATCCCGAAACTGGGGCATCAGAAAAGGATTGCCGAGATTGGTCACTTCGATGTTCCGGCACCCGGCGAAAATCAGTTCTTCAAGATAATATTTCTTGGCGGCGGTGGAAACAAATTTTTCTTCGTGCTGGAATCCGTCCCGGATAGTGATATCGCCGATCGTGACCTTCCGGGACATTCTGGGGAAAATTTTCCAGTAATCATATTCAGTCATAATGACATATCTCCTTGCATCATGCCGGAATGCGCGAAACGCCGTCCGGTTTCATTTTAGTTAAAATCTGAAATTACCGAAAGCAGGGTCGCCGATGGGTTTCAGCAGGCTGACTTCAAACGCCATCGCCAGCCAGTCTCTGATTTCCGAAAACTTGAGAACGCGGTCTGTCAGCAACCTGGCCCCGCACTCAAAAGGATGGGCTTCTCCATCGTATTTTTCAATCATTTTTTCACGAAACGCCTGTTTCTCGGCCTCGGTCATGGGCTTGCCCTTGACTTCGCGGTTTTTCTCCTCGATGGAAAGAAGAACGCCGGCCGCGCTTCGGCCGCTCATCACGCCGGTGCGCGCCCGCATGGTGGAAAACAGAAAATGAGGCCGATAGGCGCGGCCGCACATGCCGTAGTTCGCGGCCCCATTGTCCGGGCCCATGACAAGCTGAATCCGCGGCACCTGAGCGCAGGAGACGGCCCGGACCATATCTGAGCCGTATTTTCCGATGCCCTGATGTTCGGACTCCGATCCGACCATATACCCCGGAGCGTTCTGAAGAAAAAGCAGCGGCGTCTTTTCCTGGGAGCACCGGACAATCCATTCCGAAGCCTTTCGGGCGGCCTCGGCGAAAATGATGCCGACGGAATTAGACGCGATCACCCCTATCGGAATACCCTTGATACGGATTTTTCCGGTCAGCAGATTGTCTCCTCGGCCCGGGGCGTAATGCTGTTTGTACTCGATAAAATAACTGTCGTCGCTGATGGCTTCCAGAATTTTCCGGCCGTCTATTCCCTGTTGGGTGGCGGCGGGCATGAGATCATAGATGGTTTCCGGTGAGACCGTCGGCGGCGTTTCGGCATACCGGTGGGAGTGAATTTCCTGCGGCGGCTCCAGCGCGAGAATTTCCCGCACCCGCATCACCGCCTCGGACTGATCCGCACAGAAATGATCCGCGCCGCCCGATATGTGGGTATGAACCCGCGCGCCGCCCAGATCTTCGGCGGAAATTTCCTCGCCGGTCGCCATTTTCACCAAAGGCGGGCCGCCCAGAAACGAGTAGGACATCCGGTCTATCATGACGGACTGGCAGGCCATGAACACGATATAAGCGCCGCCGGCCGTATTGCCGCCGGTGCTCATGGTGATCTGCTTCAGCCCTTTGGCCGACATACGCGCCATATTGTAAAACATGGAGCCGAAATGGCCGTCATCCGGAAAAACGTCGGCCTGCATGGGCAGAAACGCGCCGCCGGAATCGGCGATATAGACGCAGTTCAAGCCGCACTGTTCGGCAATGGCCTGCGCCCGAAGATGTTTCTTGAGAGTGATGGGGAAATAAGTGCCCGCCTTGACCCGGCTGTCGTTGGCGATGATCATCGTCCAGTTGCCGTTGATTTTTCCGATGCCCGTTATCACGCCGCCGCAAGGCACATCCTCGATACCGCCCGGATAGTGGACACCGAATCCGGCAAGACGGCTCAGCTCGAAAAAAAACGTCTCCGGATCGATCAGCTCCTGAATCAACTCCCTGGCCGGACGCTTTCCCTGTTTCGCCAGCCGTTCGACCGCCTTCTGGCCTCCCGGCCATGTGGCTTCATGCACCCGCGCATCGAGTTTCTTCTCTTCATTTTCCCAAAAGATTCCATTGGTGTTCATTTTTCTTATCCTTTGCAGATCAATCATCCCTTTTGCATGCAGCCCTGCCCGATACGATCATTCGCCGGTATAAACGGGTTTGCGTTTTTCACGAAATGCAGCGAGGCCTTCCAGTCGGTCGCGGGTGGGAATGGTCACCCAGTAAGCATTCGACTCGATGGCAAGTCCGGTGGCCAGATCGGTTTCAAGACCGTGATTGATGGCGTATTTGGCCTGCTCGATGGCGACAGGACCGGTTTCACAGATCATCGAAGCCATCTGCAGACAGGTATCCATCAACTGCGCAGGGTCGCTCACCTGATTCACCAGACCGATGGACAGCGCTTCCCGGGCGTCCACCCGCCGGCCCGTAAAAATCAATTCTTTCGCTTTTCCGCGGCCCACAAGGCGGGGAAGCCGCTGGGTTCCGCCCGCACCGGGAATGATGGCCAGACGGGTTTCGGTCAGCCCCATGGTTGCATTCTCGGCGGCGATCCGGATATCACAGGCCAGCGCCAGTTCGGCGCCACCTCCCAGAGCGACGCCGTTGACCGCGGCAATGACGGGTTTGTTGAGCTGTTCGACGGATGTGAACAGATTGCGGATAGTGAAAATAAATTCTTTGACCTGCATGGGCGTGAGGGTAGCGCGCTCTTTGAGATCCGCGCCGGCGCAAAAGGCTTTTTCACCCGAGCCGGTGATAATGACCACGCGGATGTCCGGTCTGAACCGGATGGCGTCTATCTGCGCTTTCAACGCATGCAGC